>JAYTOZ010000242.1:0-14605 GCA_043747515.1 Frankiales bacterium
GGTGTGCACCTGGCGCGCAACTCGGCCGCGGCACTGCTCGCCGGCATCGGGCTGGGCCTGTCCGAGGGGTTGCTCATCGAGGGCCTCGGCGGGTTCACCGGGGTCCGCCGCCGGATGGAGTTCAAGGGCGCGGCGGGCGGGGTGCGGGTCTACGACGACTACGCCCACCACCCAACCGAGGTGCGGGCGCAACTCGTCGCCGCCCGCGGTATGACCGGAGGCGGGCGCCTCGTCGCGGTCTTCCAGCCCCACATGTACTCCCGCACGGCGGCGTTCGCGGACAGTTTCGGCGATGCGCTCGGGCTCGCCGACGAGGTCGTCGTGATGGACGTCTACGGCGCACGGGAGGACCCGATCCCCGGGGTGAGCGGTGGCATCGTGGCCGCCGCCGTCCCGCTGCCCGCCGGGCAGGTCGCCTACGAGCCGTCCTGGTCCACGGTGCCGGAGCTGGTCGCCCGCCGGGCCCGGCCGGGTGACCTCGTCGTCACCTTGGGTGCGGGCGACGTGACCCAGGTCGGGCCAGAGGTGCTGCGGTTGCTGCGCGGTGACGCGACGTGACCGCCTCGACTTCGCGCCGGCCTCCCGTCGTCCCGGTCGGGCCCAAGCTCGCCGCCCGCGCCAGCGCGGCCCGTCGTGACCGCCGTGCCACCGTCGTACGCCGTACCGGGCTCGTGCTCGTCGGGGTCGTGCCGCTCGCCCTGCTGGCCTGGGCGCTGCTGGTGTCGTCACTGCTGGCGGTTCGTCAGGTCAGCGTGACGGGGGAGTCCCGGCTGACCGGGGCGCAGATCCTGGCCGCGGCCGACGTCCGGGTCGGCGCGCCGCTGGCCCGCCTCGACACCGGTGCGGTGGCAGCCCGGATCCGCCGTCTCCCGCCGGTGGCCGACGTGTCGGTCAGCCGGGACTGGCCGCACGGGGTCCGGCTGCGGGTCGTGGAGCGGCAGCCCGTCGTGGGGGTGCTGGTGGGCCGAACGGTGACCCTGCTCGACCGGGGTGGTGTGCCCTTCGCCGGTGCAGGGTCGTTCCCGCGCGGCGTCGTGCCCCTGACGGTGGCGCAGCCCGGGCAACAGGACCCCGCAACCCGGGCGGCGCTCGAGGTCCTCCAGGCGCTGCCGGCCGGGTTGCGCGCGCAGCTCCGCTCCCTGTCGGCCGCCTCGCCTGAGCAGGTGCAGCTGTTGCTGGCCGACGGCCGCATGGTGGTCTGGGGCGGCGCCGGCGGCGCAGCGCAGAAGGTGCCCGCCGTCCTGGCCCTGCTGCACCTGCCCGGCAAGGTCCTGGACGTCAGCGCACCCGGTGTCGTCACCCGGCGGTGAGTCGACGCGGAGCGCGCTCGGCAGCGCGCGAAGGGTGCGATCAGCTGCCGAGGTCGAGCACCATTGCCCGCCCGACGGCTGGTAGCGGGATGTGACACGGTCAGTGGGGCGGGTGCACGGTCGCGAGCGGCTGGGCAGGACTGGGATTGCGACAACCATCGGGCGAGAGGCGGTTCGACATCAGTACGGCACAGCCGGCTGGCCAGCCGGCCCGGCTCACCATGCAGGCCCTCGCCCAGAGCGCCGACATCTTCGAGGCGTTCTTCGACCAGGCCCAGATCGGCTTGGCCCTCGCCGACCTGTCGTCGCGCTACGTGCGGGTCAACGAGGCCTATGCCGCCTTGCTCGGCCGGGCCCCCGAGGATCTCATCGGGCTGTCCTTCGCCGAGGTCATGCACCCCGACGAGCGACTCGGTCCGGGCTCGCCCATCGAGCGGCTGCTCGACGGGCGGGAGCGCACCATGCAGACCGAGGAGGCCTACGTCGGGCCGGACGGCCACAGCGTCTGGGTGTTGCACGGGGTCACTGTGGTGCCCGACGAGGCGGGCACCGCTGCGTGGTTCGCCGTGAGCGCGCAGGACATCACCGAACGGCGCGCCGCCGAGCAGGACCTGCGCGCGCTGACCGCCACCCTCACCGAGCAGGCGGTCCGCGACCCGCTGACCGGCCTGGCCAACCGCACGCTGCTCGAGGAGCGGCTGCGCGCGTCGCTGGCCCGTGACGCGCGCACCGGCGCCAGCACGGGGGTGCTGTTTTTGGACCTCGACGGGTTCAAGGCCGTCAACGACCAGTACGGCCACGCCGTGGGCGACGCCGTGCTCTGCGCGGTCGCCGCGCGATTGTCCGCTGCGGTCCGGCCGTCGGACACGGTCGGTCGCCTCGGCGGCGATGAGTTCGTGGTTCTGGTGGAGAACGCGACGGCGCCGGCGTTGCGGCCCCTCGTCACCCGGCTGCGGACCGCCGTCGGCGCGCAACTGGTCATCGAGGGCCTCCACCTCGACGTCGGGGTGAGCATCGGCGTCGCGGTTGCCGAGCGAGGGGAGCGGGATGCCGCGCAGTTGCTCGGCGAGGCCGACCGGCAGATGTACCAGGCCAAGCGCAGCGGCTCGAAGGACCCAGTCGGGCGGTCCCGGAAGCCCCAACGCCGCCCGGCGGGTTGACCCGTGCAAGGCGAGCCACGTACCGTCGCCCCTGCCCGTAGGTTGACATAACGCTAAGCGTCTACCTGAGGGTGAGGGTCCCCGGCAACCGCCGGCGGGTCTTGTGACACCTCCCGGGCGCGTCCGTGTGCCGCGACCGGATGCCCGCGACACCGACGTGAACGAGAGGCCCCCAGGACCGTGGCTGCCCCCCAGAACTACCTCGCCGTCATCAAGGTGGTCGGCATCGGCGGTGGCGGCGTGAACGCCGTCAACCGGATGATCGAGGTGGGCCTCAAGGGCGTCGAGTTCATCGCCATCAACACCGACGCCCAGGCGCTGTTGATGAGCGACGCCGACGTCAAGCTCGATGTCGGCCGTGAGTTGACCCGCGGCCTCGGCGCCGGCGCGGCCCCCGAGGTCGGCCGGCAGGCTGCGGAGGACCACCGGGACGAGATCGAAGAGGTCCTCAAAGGCGCGGACATGGTGTTCGTCACCGCCGGCGAGGGGGGTGGCACCGGCACTGGCGGGGCGCCGGTCGTGGCGAGTGTGGCGCGCTCGCTCGGCGCCCTCACCATCGGGGTCGTGACTAGACCGTTTTCCTTCGAGGGCCGTCGCCGGGCCACCCAGGCCGAGGAGGGCATCGAGGAGCTGCGCGCCGAGGTGGACACCCTCATCGTGATCCCCAACGATCGGTTGCTGTCGATCAGCGACAAGCAGGTCAGCGTCCTGGATGCCTTCAGAAGCGCTGACCAGGTCCTGTTGTCCGGGGTGCAGGGCATCACCGACCTGATCACCACGCCCGGCCTCATCAATCTGGACTTCGCCGACGTCAAGTCGATCATGAGCGGAGCCGGTTCGGCCCTGATGGGGATCGGGAACGCCCGCGGCGACGACCGGGCGGCGGTCGCGGCCGAGATGGCCATCGCCAGTCCGCTGCTCGAGGCCAGCATGGACGGGGCGCACGGCGTGCTGCTGAACATCTCCGGCGGCAGCGACCTCGGCCTGTTCGAGATCAACGAGGCGGCGCAGCTCGTCGCCGACGCGGCCCACCCGGACGCAAACATCATCTTCGGCGCGGTGATCGACGACGCCCTCGGCGACGAGGTGCGGGTCACCGTCATCGCTGCCGGCTTCGATGCCGGGGCGCCGACTCCGGTGCGCCGGCACGAGACGGTCCGCCGGCCACTCGCGCCGCAGGCCGAGGCCGCGGCCGCCCTGCGCCCCGAGCCGACCAGGCAGCCGGCCGCCCAGATGCCGGCCGCCCAGCCGGCGCCGCGCCCGCAACCCCAGCGCCCGTCGCAACCCGCGCAGCCCCGCCGTACGGTCGTGTTCGAAGACGACCTCGACGTGCCCGACTTCCTGAAGTAGGCGGATGCTCGAGCTGCTCGATGCCGGCCTGATGGCGCCCGCCCGGGGCGTGTTCACCACCCGGACCGGCGGCACCAGCGCCCCGCCGTACGACGGGCTCGATCTGGCCCTGCACACCGACGACGACTGGGACCGGGTGCACGCCAACCGCGACCTACTGGCCCGCGCGCTGGGGATGACCTACCGCGACCTGGTGTTCGGCCGGCAGGTGCACGGCACGGGTGTGCGGGTCGTCGAACGCTCGAGCGCTCGGGGCCGCGACCGTGGGCTCGCGGCCACCGACGGGCTCGTCACGCGCGCGCCCGGGGTCGCGCTGGTGATGATGGCGGCCGACTGCCTGCCGGTCCTGCTCGCCGACCCGGTCGGCGGTGTCGTCGCCGCCGCGCACGCCGGCCGGCAGGGGCTGATCGGCGGCATCCTGCCGGCGGTGCTGCAGGTGATGGCCGAGCTGGGCGCGGATCCGACCCGGACCACCGCGACGATCGGGCCGGCGATCTGCGAGCGCTGCTACGAGCTGCCGCAGTCCCTGGTCGACGAGATGGCGGCTGTCTGTCCCGGCAGTGCCACGCGCACCGCGCAGGGGACGCCGTCGGTCGCCCTCGCCGGCGCGGCCCGATCGATCCTCGAACGCGCCGGCGTCCACGTCCTCGACGTCGGGTTGTGCACCGTGGAGCAGCCCGATCGCTTCTACAGCTACCGCCGCGACGGCGTCACCGGCCGGCACGCCGGCGTCGTCGTGCTGGCGTGAGCGTGCTCCGGGCCGAGGAGCTCGCCGCGAACCTCGCCGCTGTCCGCGCACGGCTAGCCGCCACCGGCCGCGAGGTGACCCTGATCGCAGTCAGCAAGACCTGGCCGGCAACCGACGTGGCCATCCTGCGCGACCTCGGGGTGCACGACTTCGGCGAGAACCGGGACGCCGACGCCCGGGCCAAGGCCGCCGAGGTGCCCGACGTCCGTTGGCATTTCGTCGGTTCGGTGCAGACCGGCAAGGCCGCCAGTGTTGCGTCCTACGCCGACGTGGTGCACTCGGTGGACCGGTTGCGGCTCATGAGTGCGCTCGGCGCCGGGGCCGTCCGGGTGGGGCGCACCCTCGACGCGCTCGTGCAGGTGAGCCTGGATGGCGATCCCGCCCGCGGGGGAGCGATCGCCGACGAGGTCCCCGCACTGGCCGATGCGGTCGCCGGCACGGCCGGCCTGCGGCTGGCAGGGGTGATGGCGGTCGCACCGCTCGGCGCGGACCCAGCCGCAGCGTTTGGCCTGTTGGCCGCCGTCGCCGCGACGGTCCGCGCCGGCCATCTGGGCGCGACCCTGATCAGCGCCGGGATGAGCGCGGACCTCGAGGCGGCCATCACGGCCGGCGCGACGCATGTGCGTGTCGGGACGGCGTTGTTCGGCCATCGGGCACCGGTCCTCCGGTAGTCTGGCCCCCTCGCGACCGCCCCGACCCGAGGAGCCCCCCATGCCCGGCGCCATGCGCAAGTTGGGGCTGTACCTCGGCCTGGTCGAGGACGACGAGCACGACCGCTATCTCGAGGAGGACGCCTACGACGAACCGGCCCCTGTCCGCCGCGTCGCCCCCGAGGACCCGCGCGCCGTCAGCCGGCGGTCCTTCGACGACGCCGGCCGCACCCGCGGCGCGGTGGCCCTCGACACGGTGCAGCGGCCAGCCGCTGTCCCGGCGTACGAGGAGGGGTACCGCATCACGACCCTGCACCCGCGCACCTACAACGAGGCGCGCACGATCGGTGAGCACTTCAGGTCCGGCACGCCAGTGATCATCAATCTCACCGAGATGGACGACGTCGACGCCAAGCGGCTGGTCGACTTCTCGGCCGGCCTCATCTTCGGCTTGCACGGCAGCATCGAGCGGGTCACCAACAAGGTGTTCCTGCTCTCCCCCGAACACGTCGAGGTCACCGCCGAGGACAAGGCGAGGATCGCCGAGGGTGGGTTTTTCAACCAGTCCTAGATCCGCACCCATCCGCCGGGAGCCCAGCGCATCGTGAACGTCCTCGCTGACATCGTGTATTTCGCGCTGCTCGTCTTCTTGCTGCTGCTGCTGTTCCGTCTGGTGATGGAGTACGTGTTCATGCTGGCCCGCAGTTTCCGGCCGGCCGGTGCGGTCGCGGTCGCCCTGGAGCTCTGCTATTCGGTGACTGACCCGCCGCTGCGGGCGCTGCGTAAGGTCATCCCGCCACTACGCATCGGCAGCGTCTCGATCGACCTCGGCTTCATCATCTTGTTCTTTGCCGTGCAGATCCTCATGAACAGCGTCGTCGGTCCGCTCCGGCGGTGACCGGCGCTCCGAACCGGAACCAGGACGTGAGCCGTGCCTCTGACGCCAGCCGACATCGCCGACAAGCTGTTCGGCAAGCAGTTTCGTGGCTATTCCATGGAACAGGTGGACACCTTCCTGGATCAGGTCGAGGCCGAGTTGCGCCGGCTCCTGACCGAGAACGCCGGATTGCAGCAGCAGCGCGGCCCCGCGGGTGTGCCGATGACCGGCACGTCGGCGGCACCCGGGCCGGCCGCGGCCACCGATGCCTTCGCCCCGGATGTCTTCGCGCCGGATGCCTTCGTCCCGGGTGCCTTTGCCCCCGCAGCCGTCGCCGCTGTCAGCCCGGCCGCCGCCGCCGCCGCCCCCGCGCCGATCCCTGCTGCCGAGTCGCAGGAGGCCGCGCTCCGGACCTTGCTGATGGCCCAACGCACTGCCGACCAGGCGATTGCCGAGGCGCGGGCCGAGGCTGACGCCCTCGTGGCCCAGGCCGGTCAGCGCGCCGCCCAGGTCGACCGTGAAGTCAACGCCCGCACAGCAGCAGCCCTGTCCGACCTCGACGGGCGACGCAAGGACCTGGAGCGGCGGATCGAGGACCTCCGGTTGTTCGAGCGGGAGTACCGGATCCGGCTGCAGGCCTACCTCGAGTCGCAGCTGCGCGACCTCGACGCCCGCGGTGGCGGCGGGGCGGACGACGCAGGCACAGGCGTGCCGTCCGCGGCCCGCGCCGCCGCCGTCGGCGTGGTGCCGGGGGCCGTCACCGACAGCGCCGCCGCCCGTCCCGCGCCGCCACCGCCGGCCGGCCCTGCGACCGCAACGCCGTCGACGGCCGTGGCACCACCGCAACCGCCGGCGCCGCAACCGCCCGCGCCGCAACCGGCCGGCGCGCAACCAGTCGGCCCGCAACCGCAGGCGCCGCAACCGCCGGCGCCGCAACCGGCCGGCGCGCAATCAGCGGGGCACCAACCGGCCGGGCAGCACCCGGCCGGCGGCGCACCATCTCCGGGGCAGCAACCAGCGGGGCAGCAACCAACGGCAACCCAGCCGTCCGGCGTTCCGGGATTGGCTCCGCCCGCGACGCCGTCCGGTCCGCCCCTGGAGGCGCCGACGCAACAATCGGTCCATCCGCCGGCTCCGCCCCGTCCGGTGATGTCGCCGCCAGGAACCGGGCAGCCGATGGGACCGTTCACTTCCGCGGCGCCGGTCAGCCGGGTCGAGCAGGTCGATGACGGACCCGAGCCGCCCGCTCAGTCCTGACCCTCGCGGCGCGCTTGGTCCGGGCCGGCCGGCTGCCCAGCGAAGCTACGATCCCCGGGCTGGCTGCCCCACCCTGCCGAAGGACTCATACGTGATCGTCATCAGCGGGGCACTCGTCCTCATCGCGCTCGTCCTGCTCGTGGTCGGGCTCCTTCAGCATCCCCTGGGATATGTCTACGCCTCGATCGCGGTCAGCTTGGCAGCCTTCGGCTTTCTGATCGTCGGGATTCGGCAGCGTCGCGGTGAGCTCAGTGGGTCCGGCGACGGACCTGGCTTCACCCCGTCACTGACCTTCGGCGCCGGCACCCCAGGCTCCAACGTCGTCACCACCAACCCATCGAGGGGAAGCGCGACAGCGCCGGAGCCGGCGGAACCGGACACCGATGCGCCGGACACCGATGGGCCGGACATCGACCCGCCGGTGGCAGCCGCGTCGCACCAGCAGCCGTACGCCGCACCGGGGCCACCCGTCGAAGGCGACCTGCCCGGCGCCGATGTCAACCAGGGGGCCGGGCCGGTGCTGATCATGCCCGGTCGTCCTCGCTATCACGTGGCAGGTTGCCGGTACCTGCTCGGCAAGGACGCCGCAGAGGTCGACGTGCGGGACGCCCGCGACGAGGGGTTCACGCCGTGCGGGGTGTGCAAGCCCGATCAGGCACTCGCTCACCCGGCGCCGGACGGGCCGACACCGTCGATCGAGGATCCTCCTGCAGTTGCGCCGTCCGCGGTGTTGAACGTCCCGCCCGTCACGCCGGCTACGCCCCAGCTCGCCTTCGACCGCGATGACGACGTGTCCGGACCGCCCGCATAGTTGGTCTGGTTGCGCCGTGGCTCGGCCGTCGCCGGCCAGTGCTACCAGAGCGTCATCGACCTGGTGAAGATGCCGGCGAGGTCGTCCTCGGTCACCGGGCGGGGTGAGGTCGCGAGCAGCCGTTGCTGCTTGAGCGTGCCGTCGACCAGCGCCGCGACGTCGCTCTCGTCAAAACCGACGGCCGCGACACCGTTGGGGATGTCGATGTCGCGCATCAGCTCGGAGAGCACCGTCGGCAGGAACTCCGACAGGTCCCACGGCCGGTCGGCGCCTGGCGAGAGCAATTCCGCGGCGCGGACGTGTCGCTCCGGTGAGGCCTGGAAGGTGAACCGGAACGCCTCCGGCGCGGTCAGCGAAACCGACATGCCGTGCGGCACCATCGACTCGCCGGACGGGTAGCCAGCGGGGTGGAAGTCCTTCACCTGGCCGGCGATGGGATAGGCGTTGGCGTGCGGGATGTGCACGCCGGCGTTGCCGAAGCCCATGCCGGCAAAGGTCGCCGCCATCGCCATGTCGGCTCGGGCCTGGCGGTCCTCGCCGTTGCGGACGGCCGTCCGGAATGAACCGGCCAGCAGCGCCATCGCCTTCTCCGACCACATGTCCGAGATGGGGTTGGAGCCGCAGTAGGGGACCCGTTGCTGCGGCGCCTTCCGCTCGTTCGAGGTGTACCAGCGCGCGGTGTAGCTCTCCAGGGCGTGGCACAGGATGTCCATGCCCGAGGCCGCGGTCACCCCGCAGGGTTGGGTGTAAGTGAGGTCCGGGTCGATGACGGCGAGCGTCGGGCGGAGCCGGGCGTGGCTGATGCCGGTCTTGACCTTGAGGTGGAGCACGTCCATGACGCAGATGGTGGTGCTCTCCGAGCCGGTCCCGGTGGTGGTGGGGACAGCGACGAGCGGCTTGAGTGGCTGGGACGGCGCGAGCCCTTTGCCGACGGGGACGTTGATGTAGTCCATCAGCTCGCCCGGATTGGTCGTGAGCAGGTTGATCGCTTTGGCGGTGTCGATGCTCGACCCGCCGCCGACTGCGACGTAGGCGTCCCAGGGGCCGGATGACCGGGCGTAGGCGATGGCCTCGTCCAGGCTCACGTCGGTCGGTTCGACGTGGACGCCGTGGAACACGTGCGCTTCGATGCCGAACTGCGCCATTTGGTCGGCCACCCGCTGTGGCGTGCCGGTCGCGGCCACCCCGACGTCGGTGACGACGAGCACCCGGCGGACGCCGTACTGACTCAGGTCGAAGCCGATCTCGTCGGCGGCCCCGGCGCCGAACTTCAGCAGTGGCGCGCCGTAGGTGAAGACGGACTCGGGGTCGGTAGGCAGCGCGGCACTCATGAAGTGTCCTTCTCGGCTGACGGGTCAGGCAGCGCCGGTGCGCAACCCCGTCGCAGGATGCCACCCCAGCGTCGGCACCCTCCGGACGGTGGTCGCCTCGGTCGCCCCGGTCGAACGGATCTCAGGATGGCGGGCCCGCGGCGGCCAGGAGCGCGAGCAGCGCGATCCCGTCTGGGCTGCCGAGGCCGGTGCAGGCATCCCAGCCGGGCCCCGCCTTGAAGGCGCCGTTGTTGCCCTGGGTGATGTCACGCAGCCCCGGGGCGGTGTGGCCAGCCGGCGCTGCGGAGTACAACGCGGGTTGCAGCAGGCCGAGGGGCCGGCCGAGCGCCTCGGCGAGCCGGCAGACAAGGGCCGCCCAGAGCGGCGCGACCGCGCTGGTCCCTCCGATGACCTGCGGGGTGCCGTCGACCAGGACCTGGTAGCCGGTGCCGGGGTCGGCGTTGCCGGCGACATCGGGCACCCCCCGGCCAGCGTGGCCGCCCGGGCCGGCCGGGACCCCGGCGTGTTGCTGCCACACCGGCATCGGGAAGGTGTCGCTGACCCCGCCGCCGGTAGCGCCGTGACCGCGGTGGTGCCACACCGTCTCGAGGGTGATCGCGCCGCTGGTCGGGTTGAGCTGCAGGGTGGTGCCGCCGCACGCCAGGGCATGGGGGCTCGCGGCGGGGAAGTCGACGTGCGGTCGCTTGTCGGTCGCCCGGTCGGCGCTG
Source organism: Frankiales bacterium (assembly GCA_043747515.1). GTDB lineage: Bacteria > Actinomycetota > Actinomycetes > Mycobacteriales > SCTD01 > JAYSQK01. The sequence goes on from JAYTOZ010000242.1 coordinate 10,202, forward strand.
CCGTCGTCACCCGAGGCGACGCAGACCGTCACACCGAGCGCGGCGGCGTCGGCGAATGCCTGATCCATCGCCTGGCGCGCCTGCCCGGTCCAGGCGTCCTCTTGCTGACCCCAGCTGATCGACAGCGCGGTGGGGATCGGGCTCGCATGCGCCGCCGCGGTGACCGCGTCGAGGAAGCCTGCGTCGGTGTTGGGGGCGAAGTAGACGACCAGCGAAGCGCCCGGCGCGAGGGCTCCGGCCACCTCGATGTCGAGCAGGACCTCCCCGTCGGCGCCGCCAGGATCCTTGCCGGGGACGTTCTTCGCGCCATCCACCCCGACCGCGGTGATGCGCGGCGGTGGGACGCCAAGGCTGGCGAAGTATTGCTTCACGTCGGCCGGACCGAAGCCGCCACCGAGTTCCACGATGGCCAGGCTCTGCCCGGATCCGTCGGATCCGGGTGGGAAGCGGTAGGCGTGGCCGAGCTGTAGCGGGGTGTAGGAGCGCTGTGCAGCGGCGGCGTGCGCGACGCGGAACTGCGGTCGCGCCTGCGGCCGGTCGTCCAGGCCCAGCACCGCGGTCACGACGTCGGTCAGCTCGGCCGGGAGCATCAGCTCGCCGGTGCGTTGGCGGTGGGTCACCGCCAACCCCGATCGCGGGTCCGCGCTGGCGACCAGCTCCAGGCTGGTGCCGAACAACCCTGCCAGCACAGTGACCGGACCGGTCACTCGAACCAGCCGGTCGGCCGCGGTGTCCTGCGTCGCACTGAGCACCTCGAGGCCGTGGGCCCGCAGCAGCCCGACGACGAGCGCGATGTCGTCGGGGCGTGCGCCGGCGCGCTCGGCCAGCTCGGCGCGGCTCAGCAGCGGGCCACCCACGTCGGGCAGCGTGCCGCGGCGGCGCAGCACCAACGTCACGACGGCGCGATCCTGCCCGTCGACCGGACCGACCGGTGTCGAGGCGGGCGCGGCGGCCCGATGGCTGCCGGCTAGCGGCGTTGCGGCGGACCGGCGGGGCGGGTTGGTGACCATGCCCCCACTGTGCACGGCTCGTCCGACAATTCCTACTGTCGGGCAGCCATGCCGGCGGTGCTCACATCTGGCGGCGCAGTGCGCTGCGGAACGGGTCGCGTGGCGGCGGCACCGGCAGCGACAGCACGTCACCGCGGGTGTCGATGCCGGCGAGGGCCAGCACCTGCTCCAGGATGCTGGTCGTGGTGTGCTCGGCGGTCACCCCGGAGGAGGTGACGAGCACCCGGTACACGGTGATGTAGTGCCGGATCGGGGTGTCGTAGCTCCAGTCGACGGAGCCGAGGTGCTGCGCGTCGCCGCGACTGCCACCGGCGCCCTCCCACGGGCCGCTCCACAGCTGGATGCCGGCGGGGCCGGCCGAGAACCGCCCGCCCCGTGACACGTCTTCCCGCTGGGCGGCCACGAGCAGGGCGCGGCCCTCCCGCTCGGGCAGGACCAACGCCGGTCGCACCTGGCTCTGCAATGCGAGTTCGTCACCGCTGCGGGAGAGCCGGAACGACCTGTGCACCGGCTTCGGGGCGTGGAGCTCGATCGTGTGCATGGTCACCGGGGCCTCCTGGCTTCGCTGCGCTGCGTGGCGCAGTGTGTTGGCGTCGTTGAGAGCATCGGTACGGCAGGTGCCACGCTTGACGGGGCTGTTCGGGTGAACCCGTCAGCCCCCCGCCAGCCGGAGCCAGAACTGCAGCCCGAGCTCGTCCTCGGTGTGCCGGCGCAGCGGCGCGGTCGGCCGGGCCCGCAGGACGCTCACGGCGAGCACCTCGTCGGCAAGGTGCGTCGTCCCCTCAGCCAGCGCCTCGGCCAGCTCGCCCTCGCCCATCCACCACAGCTCGATCCGGTCGGTGACATCCAGGCCGGTTACCTTGCGGGCCTCCTGCACCAGCCGTACGACGTCCCGGACGAGCCCGGCCCGGCGCAGCGCCGGGGTCAGCGCGAGATCCAGCCCGACGGTTTCGCCGTGACCGCTCGCGACCGCCCAGCCGGTGCGCGGGGTCTCGGTCACGACGACCTCGTCGAACCCGAGCGGTACTGCGGCGCCATCGACCTGGACCGTCGCGGTGCCCTCCCGCAGGGCGTCGGCCAGGGCAACGGGTTCGGCGGCGGCGACGGCCGCGGCGACCGCCTGCACGCCTTTGCCGAACCGCCTACCGAGGGTCCGGAAGTTGGCTTTGACCGTCACGTCGACGAGGTCACCGGACAACCCCTCGAGCTCCAAAACGTTGAGCTCGGCCTTCACCAGGTCCCGCAGTTCGGGCGGCAACGAAGCCCAGCCGGCCGCCGAGATGAGCGCCCGGGCGAGTGGCTGGCGGGTCTTGGTCCTTGACTCGGCGCGCGCGGCCCGGCCGAGATCGACCAGGCGCCGGGTCAGGGCGACCTGGACGGCCAGCTCGCTGTCGATCAGCTCGGTGCCGAGCTCCGGCCACCGGGCCAGGTGCACCGAGTCCGGCCGGCCGCCGCCGGCGTACAGCGCATCCCAGACCTCGTCGGCGATGAACGGGGTGAACGGGGCGAGCAACAGGGTCACGGTGTGAAGGCACTCGTGCAGGGTGGCGAGCGCGGCCGGGTCGCCGGCCCAGAAGCGTCGGCGGGAGACCCGCACATACCAGTTGGACAGGTCGTCGATGAGTTGGGTGAGCCGCCGACCGGCTCGCAGTGAGTCAAACCCCTCGAGCGCCCCGGTGACCTCCACCGCGGTGGCGTGGACCTCCGACAGCGCCCACCGGTCCATCAGCGGCCGTTCGGCGACCGGCGGCGCGCTCTGCTCGGGTGTCCAGCGGTTCGCCCCGGCGTACAGGGTCAGGAAGGAGGCGGTGTGCCAGTAGGTCAGCAGGATCTTGCGGACGACGTCCTCGACCTGTTCGTGGCTGACCCGCCGCGCCGACCAGGGATTGCCGCCGCAGAGCATGTACCAGCGCAGGGCGTCGGCGCCGTGCCGCTCCATCAGCTCGAACGGGTCGAGGACGTTGCCCAGATGCTTGCTCATCTTGCGGCCCTCGCCGTCCAAGATATGCCCGAGGCACAACACCGTCTCGTAGCTGGAGCGGTCGAACACCAGCGTGCCGATGACCATCAACGTGTAGAACCAGCCGCGGGTCTGGTCGATTGCCTCGGCGATGAACTGAGCTGGGTACGCCGGCTCGACCCCTGAATGGGGATAGCCGACCTGGGCGAACGGCATGGAGCCCGCGTCGTACCAGCAATCGATGACCTCGGGCACCCGATGGGCCTGCGCGCGGCAGGTCGTGCAGGTCAGCGTCACGTCGTCGACGAAGGGCCGGTGCGGGTCGAGCGCGCTGACGTCCTGGCCGGACAGCGACGACAACTCGGCCAACGAACCGACGACGGTGACGTGGCCGTCCGGGCAGCGCCAGATCGGCAGCGGGGTGCCCCAATAGCGGTTTCGCGACAGCGCCCAGTCGACGTTGTTTTCGAGCCAATCGCCATAACGGCCGTGCTGGATCGTCACGGGATGCCAGTCCGTCTTTTCGTTCTCGGCCAGCAGGCGATCCTTTTTCGCCGTCGTGCGGATGTACCACGACGGCAGCGCGTAGTAGAGCAGCGCGGTGTCGCAGCGCCAGCAGTGCGGATAGGGGTGCTCGTACGGGGTCTCGCGGAACAGCAGTCCGCGTGCGGCCAGATCGTCGGCCAACGCACGGTCGGCCTGTTTGAAAAAAACCCCACCGATCAGCGGCAGGTCCTCGACGAAGGTGCCGTCGGCGCGCACCGGGTTGACCACCGGCAGGCCGTACTTGCGGGCGACCTGCATGTCCTCCGCGCCGAACGCGGGGGACTGGTGCACGAGCCCGGTGCCGCTGTCGGTGGTCACGTAGTCGGCAAGGCCGACGAAGTGCGCTCCGGGGATCGGCAACCAGTCGAACGGCCGGGCGTACGTCGTGTGCTCCAGCGCCCGCCCCGGGAATCGCTCGAGCACCTCGTGGTGGCCCAGCACCTGCTCGGCGAGAGGTTCGGCGACGATCAACACCTCCGCGCCGGTCCGCGCCACGACGTACGTCGTCTCCGGGTGCACGGCGACGGCCGTGTTGCTGACCAGGGTCCAGGGGGTGGTCGTCCAGACGAGCAGCGCGGCGCCGAGCTGTTCGAGCGGACCGCTCGTGACCGGGAAGCGCACGTAGACGCTCGGGTCGGTGACGCTCTGGTAGCCCTGGGCCACCTCGTGGTCGGACAATCCAGTGCCGCAGCGAGGGCAGTACGGCGCGACGCGGTGGTCCTCGACGAGCAGTCCCTGTGCGTGGATTTGCTGCAATGACCACCAGACGCTCTCGATGTAACTCGCGTCCATCGTCTTGTAGGCCGCCGCCATGTCGACCCAGTAGCCCATCCGATGGGTCAGTGCCTCGAACTCCCCGACGTGCCGTAGCACGCTCTCGCGGCATTT
>JAYTOZ010000243.1:0-6801 GCA_043747515.1 Frankiales bacterium
GCCGGGCCGACCAGCCATGGCAGCCGCTGGCTCATCCCCCACGTCGGCCGGAGCCCGAACTTTGCGTGCGTGTCACCGAGCTTGGCCTCCTTGGCCACCAGCACGACGTCGCAGGCCAGGGCGAGCTCCAGCGCCCCGGTGAAGCACACCCCGTTGACTTTAGCGACGACCACGGCCGGCAGCTGGATGATCTGCTTGATCAGCTCCCGTGCCGGGAGGTCGAGCACATCGCCGACCGTGCCGTTGGTCAGGGCGCGGTCACCCAGCGCCTTGAGGTCCACCCCGGCGCTGAACGCCCGGCCCGCTCCGGTCAGCACGACGACGACGAGGGCCTCAACGCTCGCGAGGCGGCCAAACGCATCACCCAGCTCATCGAGCATGCGCGGCGTGATGGCGTTCAGCGCCGCCGGCCGCTGGAGCGTCACCGTCGCCCGGCTGGCCGCCACCTCGAGGCGGATGGTCTCGTACGTCGTCACGCCGCCGACCGTACCGGGTCCGCGTCCGGCCACAGGTGCCCCGTTGCCCGCCGTACCCGACCCTCGCTGGCGATCTTGACGATCCGATCGGCGACACGCCGAGGGGGCGATTGCATCGTCAAGAACGCGCCTGGGTTGGGTCGTCGGAGGGCACCTGCGGAGCTGGACGGGATGTTCAGGAGCGGCTGATATTGCCCAGAGCGACCGCGTGCCTACAGCCGGTAGCACACTGCTCTGCCCTCGTCAGCCGATCGCGGATACCAGAGACTCGCTTGACGTGGGCGCATGACACGCGTGTAATTCCATCTGTGTCGTTCCCCCTGGCGGGTGGTCCCTGTGCCATTCCTGCCGGAGACACGAGGTCCGGCGCAGTCGCGACGGGCACGAATGGATCCGTACAGGAGTCGACATGACCGAGCTGGGACACCTTGTGGTGGTGGCCGCCGACGGTGCCGATGCGCTGCCCGCATGGCAGGAACAGGCGTTGTGCGCACAGACCGACCCGGAGGCGTTCTTCCCCGAGAAGGGCGGCTCGACCCGGGAGGCGAAGCGGATCTGCGTCGGCTGCGAGGTGAAGGCGGAATGCCTCGAGTACGCCCTCGGTCAGGATGAGCGCTTCGGGATCTGGGGTGGGCTGTCCGAGCGCGAGCGCCGCCGGCTCAAACGCCGGGCCGGCTGACTCAACCGCTAACCTGACGGCCAGCACCGCATGACGCGGGACCGTCCGGCCGGCCGGGTTCCGCGCCCCGCCGAACCCCGGTCGACACCGATGTCTGCCCGCTCCGAGCCTGCTCTGCCTGTCCCTGCCGTCGACGTCACGGCGGTCCTCGTCGCACATGATGGGGCCGTCTGGCTGCCCGAGGTCCTGTCCTGCCTCGCCGCGTCGACATCGCCGCCCCGACGGGTGATCTGCGTCGACACCGGCAGTATCGACACGAGCCGCGAGCTGCTCCAGGCCGCCCACGGCAGTGTTCTGTCGCTGCCCCGCGGCACCGGCTATGGCGCGGCAGTCGCCGCCGGTCTCGTCGGCGCTGCACCGGCTGGCTGGGTGTGGCTGCTGCACGACGACTGCGCGGTCGAGCCGGGCACCCTCTCGGCGCTGCTCGCCCATGCCGCCGACAGCCCGTCCGCGGTCCTGCTCGGCCCGAAGGTCCGCGACTGGGCCGACCCACGCGTCCTGGTGGAGGTCGGCGTGACGACCGACGCCGCAGGGCACCGGGAAACCGGGCTCGAGCGGCAGGAGTACGACCAGGGCCAGCACGACGCCGTCCGCGACGTGCTCGCCGTCGGCACGGCCGGCGCACTGATCCGCCGCGACGTCTGGGACGCTCTCGGCGGCCTTGACGCCTCGCTGCCGGTCTTCCGAGACGACCTGGACCTCGGGTGGCGGGTCAATGCGGCCGGCCACCGGGTCGTCGTCGTTCCGCAGGCCCGGGTGCGGCATGCCCGCGCCGCCACGACCGGGCGTCGCAGCGAGGGCGCGGCGACCGGCCGGGCCACCGGCATCGACCGGCGCAACGCCTTGTTCGTGCTGCTCGCCCACGCCGGCATGCTGCGCCTGCTGGTCCTGCTCCCGTGGCTGACGTTCGGCACACTCGTGCGCGCCCTCGCACTGCTGCTGACCCGCCAGGTCGGCGCGGCCGGCGACGAGCTGCGGGCCATCGCCGGCGTACTCGGGCACCCGGCCCGGCTGGCCTCGGCCAGGCGGGCGCGGGCCGCAACCCGCACCGTGTCCAACCGGGCGCTGCGGCCATTGTTTGCTTCGCGCTCCGGTCGCCTGCGGGCTCGGGCCGGGGCGCTCGGCGACTGGCTCTCCGGCGGCGCCGCGCCGGGGGTCAGCGCGCTCGGTGAGCCCGGTCCTGAGGGTCCGGGCGAGCTCGACGAGCTCTCCACCGCCGGCGGCGGCACGGTGCGCCGGCTGCTGCTGCGCCCGGGTGTCCTGCTGCCGCTCTTGCTCGCCCTGATCGCCCTGGTCGCCGAGCGTGATGTCCTCAGCGTCGCCGGCGGCGTGCTGTCGGGTGGCCGGCTGCTGCCCGCGCCGGACGGGGCAGCTGAGCTCTGGGCGGCGTACGCCGGGGCCTGGCATCCCTCGACGGTCGGGTCCCCGGCGCTCGCGCCGCCCGCCCTCGCGGTCCTTGCCGTGCTGGCGACGCTGTTGTTCGGCAAGGCCTGGCTCGCCGTCGATGTGCTGCTGCTCGCCAGCGTGCCCCTGGCCGCGGCGGCCGCCTACGTCGCGGCCAGCCGGGTGGTCCGACACATGGCCCTGCGGGTGTGGGCCGCCGCAACGTGGGCGCTGCTGCCGGTCGCGACCGGCGCCGTCGCGTCGGGCCGGCTCGACGTGGCGGCCGGTCAGGTCGCCGTGCCGTTGCTCGCCGTCGCGGTGGCCCGGGTGCTGCAGACCAACCCGCGCCTGGCCGGCTGGCGGCGGGCCTGGGCGCTGGGGCTGGGCCTGTCGGTCGCCGCCGCCTTCGAACCGGTGCTGTGGCCGTTGACGGCGGCCGTCCTGCTCGCCGGGGCGCTTCTGGCCGGGTGGCGGCGGCGGCCGGCGGCCGCGCTTGCCGCGGCAATTGCCGCGGTGGTCCCGGGGCTGCTCCTGCTGCCGTGGTCGCTCGAGGCGCTGCAGCACCCGGCGCTGCTGCTGATCGGTTCCGGTCGCCTCGATCCGACCTTGGTGGACCCGGCCCTGCCCCCCTGGCAGCTGCCGCTGCTCTCCCCGGGTGGCCCCGGCCGACCCGCGGTCGGCGTCACCGCGGGGCTGCTGCTGGCGGCCGTCGGCGGGCTGCTGCGGCGGACCCGGCACCGGCTCGCGCTGACAGCCTGGGCCGTCGCCGGTCTCGGTCTGGTCGCGGCGCTGTTGCTCGCCCGGCGCACGGTCACCCCGCCGGGCGCGACGGCCGCGGTCGCCCTGTGGCCGGGCGGCGCCCTGCAGGTCGCCGGCGTCGGGTTGTTGCTGGCGGCGCTCGTCGGGGCCGATGGAGTGCGCACCAGGCTCGCCCGCAGTGCCTTCGGCTGGCGGCAGCTCACCGCCGGTCTGGTCGTCGTCGCCGCAGCTGTCGGGCCGGTGCTGGCCGCAGGCGCGCTGCTGCGGCGCGGCGCCACTGACCCGCTGCGTCGCGACCTGCGACCGCTGCTACCCGCGTTCGCCGAGGCCGAGCTCGCCGCGAGCCCCGGCCTGCGGGTGCTCGTGCTCGCCCCGGGCGTCCGCGGTCAGCTCGCCTACGAGCTCGCCGCTGCCGGCGGCAACCGGCTGGGCGCCGCCGACCTCCCGCCGGCCGCCGGCCAGACGCGGCGGCTCGACGAGATCGTCGCCGACCTGCTCTCACCGCGGGGGAGCGACGCCGCCGAGGCGCTGTCGACCAGGGCGGTCCGCTACGTCGCTGTGCGCGGCAGCGCCCTGTCGCGCGCGCTCGCACCGGAGCTCGACGCGCAGGCCGGTTTGGTCCGCCGGGCCGGCGGCGGCGTGCTGTTGTGGCAGGTGGTCGCTCCCGCGGGCCGGCTGTCGGTGCTCTCGCCTGCGCTTGCCGGCCGGGCCCTGTCCGGTGCGCGCGCCCCGACCGTGGACCTGCTGCGCACCGACCGGCCCTCGCCCGTGCCGGCCGGGCCGGAGGGCGCCCGGGGCCGGTTGAGCGCCGGGCCGCCCGGCCGGCTGCTCGTGCTGGCCGAGGCCGCGGACCCCGGCTGGCGCGCTCGCCTCGACGGCCGGCTGCTGCCCCGACGTACGGCATGGGGGTGGGCGCAGGGCTTTGTGCTCCCGGCTGGCGGTGGGCGGTTCGTGCTCACCTACGCGCAGACCCGGCGGCACACCGCGCTCGGGATCGAGGCCGGGCTGCTGATGCTCGTCGCCGTCCTGGCCGCCCCCGGGGGCCGCCGCCGACGCGGACTGGAAGATGACGACGACGTCGAACAGCAGGATGCGTCGTGAGCCGACCCCAGCTGGGTTTGTTCACGGTGGTGGCGCTGCTCGCCGGCGGTACGGCCCTGGCCTCGAGCACCGCCGCGCCGACGGTGCACAGGCCGGTGGCGAGCGCGGCCGTGGACGTCGTCGGTGCCACCGTGGTGTGCCCCGACCTGCGGCAGACCAAGGCGGTCCTGACGACCCGGATCAGCGTCGGGGTAGCGCTCGGCGCGACGCAGCGCAACGCCGTCGGCGGCGCGATCAGCAGCCAGCGGGCAACCTCGATAGGCAAGCCCACCGCGGTACCGGTCACCAGGCCGGGCGAGGTGGCCGTCGATCTGGCGACCGACGTCGACCGCGACGGACTCGTGGTCTCGGGCCGCGGCCCGCTCGCCGCCGGGCTCGAGGTGGAGCAGGTCACCCGGGGTGAGCGGGGCAGCGACCGTGGCCTGGCCGGGCTGCGCTGCGAGGCGCCACGCACCGATGCCTGGTTCGAGGGCAGCTCGACGGTGGTCGGCGACCGGGCACTGCTCGTGCTGGCCAACGTCGACGACACGCCGGCCCTGGTCGACGTGCAGATCTGGAGTGCCGCCGGGCCGGTCGACCCGCGGTCGGGGCAGGGCATCACCGTCGCCCCCCACACCCGCACGTTCGTCCACCTCGAAGACCTGGCGCCGGACCGGATCCTGCTCGGTGTGCACGTCTCCACCCGGCGCGGGCGGATCGCGCCGGCCCTGCGCCACGCGCGGTATGACGGGCGGGTCGCCCGCGGCGTGGACTGGGTGCCCGAGGCCGAGCCGCCCGCCACCACGGTGGTCGTACCGGGCATCCCGGCCGGGCCCGGCGGCCGCACGGTCCTGATCACCAACCCGGGCACCGACGACACGACGGTGAGCATCCGGGTGACGACCAAGGACGGCGAGTTCGTCCCGACCGGGCTCGACGCGATCGTGGTGCCGGCCGGTACGACCGTCGGCAAGCAGCTGACCGTGATCACCGACGCCAGTGCCCTGGCGGTGACGATCACCAGTGACGGCGGACCGGTCCTTGCCGGTGCGGTCGTCCTGGACGGGCAGACCGGTCCGGTGCGGGAGCTGTCCTACACCGCAGCCAGCCTGCCGCTGTCGGGTCCGGCGTTGCTCACCGACGTCGTGCTCGACCGGCCGACCGAGAGCACGCTGATCCTGTCCGCGCTCGACGCCGACGCCTTCGTCGTCGTGACACCTGTGCGCCTGCTCGGACGGCCGGGGGCGCTACCGCCGGCCAGGACGGTCCGGGTCCCCGCGGGGCGCACCACGACGTTGCGGCTTTCGACGTTCTTCCCCCCCGGGACGACAGCCCGGTTGGCGGTCGAGGTCCGCCCGGGTGTCGGCTCCGGTCCGGTCTACGCCGCGCGGTATCTGCGCGAGCGGGGCGCCGCCGGCCCGCTGACGACGCTGATCGACCTCAAGGGCCCGGCGTTGCAGGTGCCCCGTCCCGTCGTCGTCCGCGATCCAGCAGTGGGCGCGACGGGTTGAGTCAGCGCGGGTCGACGTCGTCCGGGTCCATCCCGAGCAGCCCGGCGACCTGCTCGACGACCACCTCGCGGACCAACTCAAACAACTCGGTCCGGTCGGCTGCCCGCGCCTCGAGCGGCCGTCGGTAGACCACCACCCTGGCCGGTGCCCGCTGGCCCGCGGCGAGCAGCCGGCCGAGCGGTACCGGCCCACCGGCGGTCTCGTCCGCGACCACCCCCACCTCGTCGGCCAGCCCGACCGGCGGGACGTCCTCGACCGCGAACTCGACCCCGGCCAGCCGTTCGGCGAAGCGGTCCTCGAGGGCGGCAATCACCTCGCGGACGAGCTCGTCGAAGCGCTCCGACCGGGTGTGCGACAGCGGCACCCGGACCTCGCGGTCACCGATCCGGACGACCGGTGGCACCAGGCGACCGCGCATCCCCCGGCCGTGCCGTTCCCGGCGCCGTCCGCTGGATCGGTGGGGGTTCACAGCCGGCCAGACTGCCACGACACGGCGCCGCCAGGACGCACCTGGTGGTCGGCGATCCGGCGGGGGGCTAGCGTCGCCGGCTGTGAGTCCTGTCCGGCGCTGCTCGCGCACCGCGTGCGCACTGCCCGCCGTCGCGACGCTGACCTACGTCTACGCCGACCGGGCGGCGGTCGTCGGGCCCCTGGCTACCTACGCCGAGCCGCACTGTTACGACCTGTGCGAGACCCACGCCGGCCGGCTCACCGTGCCCCGTGGCTGGGAAGTCGTGCGCCACGATCCCGATCCGGCGCAGACCAGGGCCCGCAGCAGCGACGACCTCGAGGCCCTCGCCGACGCCGTCCGCGAGGCGGCCCGCCCGGCCCGCGGCGCCGATCCGCAGTCCGGCCAGCCGGCAACCGGCCGGCGCGGGCACCTGCGCGCGGTACCGACGTTGAGCTGACCGCT
>JAYTOZ010000244.1:0-2564 GCA_043747515.1 Frankiales bacterium
CCGTCGATGTCGTGGGGGCACCCGACGCGCGGGACGAGCCGGCCGCGGCGATCGAGGTCCTGCGCACCGCCCGGCTGCTCGTGCTGCCCGGTGGGTCACCGAGCCGGCTGCTCGCCGCGCTGCAGCAAACCGGTGTAGGGCAGCTCGTCGCCGAGCTGCTCGAGGCTGACGGGGTCGTGATGGGAGCCAGTGCGGGCGCAATGGTGCTCTGCCCATGGACGGTGCTGCCGGACCGGCGGGGCGCCCAAGGTCCCGTCGTCGAGGCAGGGCTCGGCCTGGTGCCGGGCGTCGTGGTGCTGCCGCACTGGCGGGCCGGCGGCGACCGCGGTGACTGGGAGCGGGCCGTCCAGGCCAGGGCCGGCGACGGGGTGCAGCTGCTCGGCTTGCCGGAGGAGTCCGGCGTCGTCGTCGAGGGCACCAGTTTCACCGCGGTCGGCAAGTCGCCCAGCCGGCTGATCAGCCAGGGCCGTGATCTCGCGGTCGGCGAGCGATGGGACGCCGCGTGAGCCGGACCGACGTACGCCTGTCCGACGAGCAGCTTCCGGTCTTTGACGGCCTCCTCCCGCCGTGGCCGGGGCAGGACCTGGCCGGTGTGTTCGTGCGGACCGCCCCGGGCCCGCCGACCGGCGGTGAACCGGCGTTGTTCGTGCACGGGCTGGGCGGCGCGTCGACCAACTGGACCGACCTGATGGGCCTGCTGGCGGGCCGACTCGAGGCGCGCGCCTTGGACCTGCCCGGCTTCGGGCAGTCCGCGCCGCCGGCGAACGGTCGGTACTCGCTCGGCACACATGTTCGGGCCGTCGTCCGGCTGCTGGAGCACCAGGACCGTGGGCCGGTGCACCTGTTCGGCAACTCACTCGGTGGGGCGGTGTCGACCCGGGTGGCCGCTTGGCGGCCGGACCTGGTGCGCACCCTGACCCTCGTCTCACCGGCGCTGCCGTCGCTGACCCCGCCGCGCGGCAGCGACCCGCGCCTGCCGCTGTTGCTGCTGCCCGGTCTGGCCAAGCTCGCCGGGCGACGGCTCGCCAGGCAGACCCCACTCCAGCGCGCCCAGGCCGTGCTCGCGCTGTGTTACGGCGATCCGACGACGATTCCCCCGAAGCGGTTGCAGGAGGCTGCCGACGAGGTTGCCCGCCGGATGACCCTGCCGTACGCCGATGCGGCCTTCACTGGTTCGCTGCGAGGGCTCATCCGCTCGTTCGTCGAGCGTGGCCCGCGCAACATCTGGCGTCAGGCCGCCAGCGTGCAGGCACCGACCCTGCTCGTCTGGGGGACCGAGGACCGGCTCGTCGACGTGTCGATCGCCCCGCGCGCGTTCGCGGTCTTCCCCCATGCCCGCCTGCTGATCCTGCCCGGCGTCGGCCACGTCGCACAGCTCGAGCGCCCCGAGACGGTCGCGCGCGCCTTCTTGGCGCTCCGGGAGGACCTCGCGGCTCATCGCGCAACGGTTGGCGCCACGCTGCCAACCGCCGAGTCCAGGGGTGGCACACCCGGGCCCCACCAGCCCTGATCGCGGGTGCTTCCGCCGAGCGTCAACTGACCTCGTCTGCAACCCCCTGGGTGCCAACCCACCTGGGCACCGGCCCGGCTCGGCGCCGGCCCGGCTCGGCCTTGAGGCCTTGGTGGCAATGCCCGGGCACGGCTGTGTGGCCCCGTGGGCGCTGGGCTGGTCGGCGCGGGGTCAGCTGGGTGGTTCGGCGGCCCCGGTTCAGCCGGTGAGGCGGTTGTCGGTGGGGTTCTGGAGCCAGCCGGCTGGGGTGACGGTTTGGTTGGTTAGGCGTTGTGATGCTCGGCGGTGGCAGCCCCGGACGACGTATTCGCCGTCCCGGGCCTCAGAATGCTCGCCATTGGGCTGCGGTCACTGTCCTGCTGAGTCTGCTGAGTCTGCTGAGTCTGCTGAGCCTGCTGATCTCGAGCCGGGCTGGGGGTGTGTTGAGGTAGGCGGTGTGGCACAGGATCCGTAGGAACGTCCCGCGGGTCGGTAGGCGGTGGGTGCTGCCGACTGTCCGGGTTGGGGTGGCGCCGTGCTTGCCGCGCCGGGTTGCGGCGGTCGCGCCGGTGGTGAGCTGGGTTCGGTTGCTGCTCTTGCTGGGCGACGCGGGTTCGGTTGAGTCCGCGGCGTGCCGGAGTGGGTCGTGCAGCGCCTCGTGCCGGCTGCGGGGTGGTGCTGCGCGGGTGTCACCGTCGATCCGGTGGCTGGGCGCGGCGGCGTGCAGCACGGCGTTGCGCAGCGCGACGGTTTCTGGGGTCAGGGTGGCGGTCAGGTGGCCGGCGCCGTCGGGGTTGTCTACGTGGCTCAGCCCGATCCGGTCCTGCAACTTGCGGCGGGCGTGTTCGGCCAGCGTGGGGCTGATCGCTTCGGCCCGCAGCCGCAGCTCCCGGCCGGGGGTGTCCGGGTCGGTCGCCATCGAGCTGGCGGGCCGACCCGACGTTCCCGTGCGCGAGCGTCGAGGTGCAGTCCACCGCTGGCTGCACCAGCGCCGCCGCGGACCGCTGGCCGACCTCGGCGTGGCTGGCGTCGGCGTCGACCGCCGCGACCTCCCGCAACGCCAGCCCTTCACCGT
>JAYTOZ010000245.1:0-5318 GCA_043747515.1 Frankiales bacterium
CGAACCCGCGCGCCGTGTCGCTGACCCTCGCGGACCGCGGACGGCCAGCGCACACCGGAGCTGATGTAGCCGGAGTGGGTCAACGCATGCCGCCCCAGCATGAGGTTCTCGGCGACGGTCTGGCCCCTGGACAGCGCAATGTTCTGGAAGGCCCGGGCGATCCCCAGCCGCGCGATCTTGTGCGGTCGCATCGCGGTGAGCTCGTGATCACCGAAGCGCACCGTTCCCGAGGTCGCCTTGTAAACGCCGGAGAGCACATTGAACGTCGTCGACTTGCCCGCGCCGTTCGGCCCGATCACCGCGTGGATCGAGCCCGGCTCGACCGTGAAGGACACGTCATCGAGCGCCTTGAGTCCGGCGAACGCAACGCTGATGCGGTCGACGACCAGCGCCGGCACGTCGGACGTCGAAGGGTTCGCTGTCGTCGCGGGGGCGGTCATCCCTGCCACCGCCGCAGTGTTGCGGTGCTGCCCGCCAGGGCCGGCTCGGCAGCGTCCGACGGACCGGTGTGGCCGAGGTAGAGCCGCTTCACGTCGTCGGTCGCGGCCAGCTCCTTCGCCGAGCCCTCCAGCAACACCCGGCCGACGTCCAGGACGTACGCCGAGTCGGCGACGCCGAGCGCCATGGTTGCGTTCTGCTCGACGAGCAGCACCGACGTGCCGGTGGCGTTGATCTGCTTGATGATCCGGCCGATCTGCCCCACGATCTTGGGGGCGAGTCCGAGCGAGGGCTCGTCCAGGATGAGGAGCTTGGGCGAAGCCATCAGCGCCCGGCCGATTGCCAGCATCTGCTGCTCGCCGCCGGACAACAGCGCTGCCCGGCCGGCCTTGCGCTCGGCCAGCACCGGGAACATCTCGTAGATGTGGTCGCGGGTGGCCGCGCGGAGCTTCTTGTCACGAGCGCCCATGCCACCGGCGCGCAGATTTTCCTCGACGGAGAGCCGGCCGAAGACGCGGCGCCCCTCGGGCACCTGCACGATGCCCCGGCGCACGGTCGCGGCGGCGTCGAGACCAGCCAGTGGCTGGCCATCGTGGGTGATCGAGCCCGAGACGACCGAGCCGCGGTGCAGCCGCAGCGTTGAGCTGATGGTCCGCAGCAGGGTGGACTTGCCGGCGCCGTTGCCACCCAGGACCGCGACGACCGACCCGTCCGGGACCTGGAGCGACACCCCCTGCAGGGCGCGTACGGTCCCGCCGTACGACACGTGCAGGTCCTTGACGTCGAGCACAGCACCTCCAGTGGGAGCCCCGAACCCTGGGGCGGCGCCCATCCAACCGTCCTTTGTGAGTCGAGTCACTTCCTAGCCGTGCCTGTGGCCGTGTCGTTACACACCGGTCCGGGCGCGGCGGTGGCCGTCGAACGGCGCAGATCACGTGTGCGAGGCTGCCGCGATGACACAGCCCGCCGGCATCGCCGGGGTCTTCGACCGGGTTGCCGACACCTACGACGCGGTCGGCGTGGCCTGGTTCCGGCCGATCGGTGCCTGGCTGGTGGAGGCACTCGCGCCGCAGTCCGGCGAGCGGGCCCTGGATGTCGGGTGCGGCCGGGGTGCGGCGCTGCTGCCCCTGGCCGAGGCCGTCGGCGCGAGCGGCTCGGTGCGCGGGGTCGATCTCGCACCGCGGATGGTGGCGGCCACCGCGCGGGACACCGCACACCTGCCCCAGGTCTCGGTCGAGGTCGGCGACGCCTCCTCGCTCAGCGGAGCTGCCTCGTCGTACGACGTCGTGACGTCATCGTTGGTGCTGTTCTTCCTGACCGACCCGTTGGCGGCCCTGCGCTCGTGGGTGGAGCTGCTGGTGCCCGGCGGCCGGCTGGGGGTCACCACCTTCGCCGGCCAGGACCCGCGCTGGGCGGCGGTCGACCAGGTGTTTCTGCCGTACCTGCCCCAGGGCATGCGCGACGCGCGCACGAGCGGCACGAAGGGGCCATTCGCCAGCGACGAGGGTATGGAGGAGCTCCTGCGCGCTGCTGGTCTGCACCAGGTGCAGACACTGACCAGGACGCTGGCGGTCGTCCTGGCCGACGCCGATCAGTGGCACGAGTTCTCCTGGTCCCACGGCCAGCGCGCGATGTGGGAGGCGGTGCCCGAGGGAAAACGGCCGCAGGTGCGCGACCTGGCCGAGCAGGCGCTGGCCGGCGCCCGCGACGAGGCAGGACGCATTCATTTCACGCAGGACGTCCGGATCACCCTCGGCCAGGCGCCGGGCTAGTAGCTCGGCAGGCTCGGGTCGACCTGCGCGACCCAGGCCAGCACGCCGCCCTGGACGTGCACGCTGTTGGTGAGGCCCGCCGCTTTGAGCGCCGCGAGCGCCTCTGCCGACCGCACCCCGCTCTTGCAATGCAAGATGATTTGCTTGTCCTGCGGCAACGTGGCGAGGGCTGAGCCGTCGAGGATCTCGCCCTTCGGGATCAGCACCGAGCCGGGGATCTTGACAATCTCGTACTCAGCCGGTTCGCGGACGTCGACGAGCAGGAAGTCCTCGCCGGCGTCCATCTTGGCCTTCAACTCAGTGGCCAGGATGGTGCTGCCGGCCGCGGCCAGCTGCGCCGCCTCCGACACCGTGCCGCAGAACGCCTCGTAGTCGATGAGCCCGGTGATCGTCGGGTTCTTGCCGCACAGCGGGCACTCCGGGTCCTTGCGGACACGGATCTTGCGGTAGTCCATGTCGAGCGCGTCGTAGACCATCAGACTGCCGACGAGCGGCTCGCCGATGCCGGTGAGCAGCTTGATTGCTTCGGTCGTCTGGATCGCGCCGATGCTCGCGCACAGCACGCCGAGCACGCCGCCCTCGGCGCAGCTCGGGACCATTCCTGGCGGCGGCGGCTCGGGGTAGAGGCACCGGTAGCAGGGTGCGGTGTCGCCGGGCGCCGTCGGCCAGAAGACGCTGGCCTGGCCGTCGAAGCGGAAGATCGAGCCCCACACGTAGGGCTTGCCGAGCAGGAACGCCGCATCGTTGACCATGTAGCGGGTCGCGAAGTTGTCCGTGCCGTCCACGATCAGGTCGTACTGCGCAAAGACCTCCATGACGTTGCTGGAGTCCAGCCGCGTCTGGTGGAGGATCACCTCGACGTTCGGGTTGATCTCCTTGACCGAGTCACGGGCACTCTCGGCCTTGGACCGGCCGATGTCGCTCTGGCCGTGGATGATTTGACGCTGCAGATTGCTCTCGTCAACGACGTCGAAGTCGACGATGCCGAGCGTGCCGACACCGGCCGCGGCCAGGTAAAGCAATGTCGGACTGCCGAGGCCACCGGCGCCGACCGCGAGCACCTTGCTGTTCTTCAGGCGCTTCTGCCCGTCGCTGGCAACCTCGGGGATGATCATGTGACGGCTGTAGCGCATCACCTCCTCGCGGGACAACGCAGCAGCCGGTTCAACCAGGGGCGGGAAGGACACAGCGGACTCCTCGAACATCGACATCGCTACGACAGGTCAAAGGGTCCCAGCCCCCGCAGGATTCCCGCACCGGGTGTGAGCAGGGCCCCGACGGGGGACTACACCGTCATCGAAAGGGGGCCTCAACGTGAGCGCCATGGATAAGCTGAAGAACAAGGTCGAAGAACTCAAGGGCGAGGCCAAGGAGAAGCTCGGTTCGGCGACGGGCAACGAGCAGATGGAGTCCGAGGGCCAGGCCGACCAGGCCTCGGGCAACCTCAAGGACGCCGGCGAGAAGATCAAGGACGTCTTCAAGTAGGACGCCCCACGAGACGAGTGAGCACAGAGGCCGACCCCGTATCGGGGTCGGCCTTCGTGCTGCCCGAGTTACCCGGACGGGGGTGGGCTGCCCGGCCGCCACCAGGGTCGTCGGCGATGCTCGTCGTCGTCGGCCGGCTCGGGGGCTGCCTCCGCGACGGTCCCCTGCCTCGTGGAGGCGGGTGACCGCGTGGCGCTCGGCGCGAGACTGGTCGTGACCAAGGGCCGAACGGGCTCGGGCTCGGGCTCGGCGTAAGGCTCGGGCTCGGGTTCGGCGGCCGGTTCGGGTTCGGCCTCCGGCTTGGGCTCGGGCTCGGGCTCGGGCTCGGGCCCGGGCTCCGCGGCGGGCTCGGCGGCCGGTTCAGGTTCGGCCTCTGGCTCGGGCTTGGGTTCGGCGTCCGGCTCATCTTCGGCGTCCGGCTCGGTTGACTTCGATATCGAGAAGGTCTGCGTGTCGCCGGCGACGTCCGACGTCATTGCGTGGCCTTCCTCGTCGGTGGCGGGTTCGGCCTGACCGCCGTCTTGCGCTGCAGGCACCTCCGCGGCGACCTCAGCGGATCGATCCCGCGCGATCGGGACGGGGGCGCCGCGAGGGCCCCGCTGTCGCCGCAACAGCGCCTCCGCCAGCGCAAACACCGACTCGTCGACATGCGCGGTGACTCGCCGTTCACTCGCGTGATTGGCCACCTCGACGGCCGCGGCGACGGCTGTCTGCAACCGCGGGAGCAGGGCGTCGGCGACCTGCTCAGCCAGGACGTCGAGGCGGGGCGCCAGCGCCTCCACGACTGCGTCCCGCAGCTGCTCGGGGGCGGGAACGCTCCCGACGCCCCGCTGCCGGGGGTCGAGCTGCGGATCGACATCTGATGAGAGGGTCCGCGCTCCCAGGGCATCCAACCGCGCTGTGAGCAGGTCCAGCCGCTGACCGAGCAGCGATGTCGCCGTACGGATGTCGATGACGACGCCGGCGACGCTCCGCACGACCTGCTCGACGGCGTCGTGTGATGCGACGCGCCGCACCGCCTCGCTGAGCACCTCCACCTGACCGCGCACCTCGGTGAGGACAGCGGACACAGCCTGCTGTTCGGCGACCTGTTCCTCGACAGCCCGGGAGAGCAGGGTCTGCATCCGTTCGGCGACCCCGGCGGACGTGCTGATCTGGCCCGGAGGCATCTCGTCGCCCACCGCTGGTGTCCTCCTCACGGTCGCCGACGTCCGCGGCGACCGGCTGAGCATCCCACTGGGCAATGGCAACGGCGCCGCCCTTACGAAAAGGCACACTCGCTCAAGGCGGAGATCGGCTGCGCAGCTGGCAATGTCGTTGTCCACACTCCTTGCCACGACTGCCCGACTGCGAGACCCGTCGAGCACGCATTCGAGGACAGAGAGAGGGGGCCGGGCCGTGACGGTCACCGCGCCTGCCGTGCCTTTGACCGCGGTCGCGTTGTACGACGTGCTGGACCAGCTGGGCTCGCTCGGGCCGACCGGGGACCCGCTGGTGTGCGCCGCGCTGCTCCGGGCCGTCTCGACGGTGAAGGGCTGGCGTTGCGGGAGGTCGCGGCGGTCGACGCCGACGCCAGCCACGCCGAGGTCGGCCAGCGGTCCGCGGCGGCGCTGGTGCAGCCAG
>JAYTOZ010000246.1:0-2480 GCA_043747515.1 Frankiales bacterium
TGCTGCCCACCGCCATCACCCCTGCGAAGGCGTACGACGTGCCGCCCGAGCTGCCCCGGGCAGCGAGCTCGCGTCGCTTGGGCAGGACCCCGAATGGCAGCGCCATCGTGGTCACCCGGATCCCGGGCACCGCGCGGGTGATGACCGTCAGCCCCTGCGCGAGCTCCCGCTGCACGCCGGCGTCGGACAGCTGCCGAAGGTTGGCGTGCGTCAGGGTGTGCTCGGCCACCTCCATCCCCAGCTGGTGCAGCTTGGCGAGCCAGACGTCCTTGCCGGCAAAGGGCGAGCCGTTGACGTAGAACGTCGCGACCGGCCGGTCTTCGCCGGCTGCCTTGGCGACCGCCTCCAGGATGCCGACGCCGCTCGCCGGATCGACCGACCCGTCCGCGAGCTCGCCGAACTGGCTGATCGTCGAGTCGTCGAAGGTCAGCACCATCGGCTTCTTGCCGGCCGGTATGTCGACCCGGCCGGCCACCAGGTCCGCCGCGGTGATCGTGCGGAACCCGTGCGCGTAGAGCGCGGTCAGCTCGGCCCGGAATTGCGCCGGCGTCTGGTCGTAGGCCCCCTTGGGCCTGGCCTCCAGCTGGTGATACATCAGCACCGGCACCACGCCCAGCTCGTCGGCGTGCACGCTCGCCGGGTCGACCGTCGGCGCTGCGCTCGGCGTCGGGGCGCCCGAACCGGTGGGGGTCGGGCGGCTCGTCGTACGCGCGACGGGGGTTGCCGCGCCGCTACAGGCCGATGCCGCGAAGGCCGCTCCCACGAGGGCCGTTCCCCATCGCGTCCATCCCCGGTATCCTTGACGCACAGCCAACTCCTCCTGATTCGCCCCCTCGGCGTCGTGCAGTCTTGCCCATCCACCGGTCTTGCCGGGAAGGGAACTCCCTGTCGTGCCCCACCTGCTCCGCCCCGCTGTCCTCGTCCCCTTGGTCGTCCTCGCGGTCGCCGCCGGCACCGTCGGGATTGCCGTGCCGGCGCTGGCCAAGGGCGGCGTCACGCTCGACGGCCTCGGCAAGACCCTTTTCGACCCGGCCGCGCTCAGGACGGCGTCGGTCTCGCTGCGACCGGGTGGTGACCAGGCTCGGCTGCTCATCGACGGCAAACAGGTGGCCGCCGGCAACACCGGCACCCTGACCGCGCGCCTGGCGGGGTTGTCCGAGGGCCGGCACACCGTCGTGGCTGAGGTCGATCGCGGCTTCCCGCTTGGCACGGCCACAACGACCCGCAGCTTCACCGTCGACGCCACCCCGCCGGCGCTGACCGTGATGTCGCCGACCAAGGCGGTGGCGATCAAAGACGCGGTCACCGTCACCGGCACCGTCGAGCAGGGCGCCACCGTGCGCGCCGATGGAGGGGTGCTCAAGCTCACCGGCACGGCATTCACGATCAGCTACAAGACGCCCCCGGCGAGCGCCAAGGTCGTCGCAACCGACCCGGCCGGCAACCAGACGACCCGGCTGGTGACGGTGCCGACGGCCTACCCGCAGCACATTCGCGCCGTGCACATGACCGGCGCCGCGTGGGCTTACGCCCCGCTGCGCGAGCCCGTCCTCGCGATGATCCGCGAACACCGGATCAACGCGGTGCAGCTCGACATCAAGGACGAGGAAGGGATCATCAACTATCCGTCCCAGGTGCCGATTGCGAGGCAGGCCGGCGCGACCGCGACCTACTACGACGCGCGAAAGGTCACCGGGCAGCTGCACGCGCTGGGCGTGCGGGTGATCGGGCGGATCGTGGCGTTCAACGACTCCAAGCTGGCCTCCTACGCGCAGGCGCGCGGCCACCGGGACTGGTTCATCCAAAACCCGAACGGCACGAAGTACCTCTACGGCTACAGCAAGGCCGGCTTCACCAACTTCGCCAACCCCAACGTGCGGGCCTACAACGAGGCCATCGCCGTCGAGGCCGTGAAGTCCGGATTCGACGACATCGTCTACGACTACGTCCGGCGCCCGGACGGCAAGCTGTCGGGCATGCGCTTCCCGGGGCTCCGGGGCAATCCGGAGGACGCGATCGTGAACTTCCTGCAGGAGACCCAGGCCAAGATTCGCCCGCTCGGCGGGTCGCTCGGCGCCGCGGCGTTCGGCCAGGCTTCGACCCGGCCCCGTGACACCGCGCAGAACATCCCCAAGATGGCGAAATACCTCGACGTGGTGATTCCGATGGACTACCCGTCGCACTGGAATCCCGGTGAATACGGCGTCGCCGATCCCTACACCGGCATGTTCGAATTGATCAAGCGCTCGCTCGTCGACTGGAACAAAGACGTCGTGGGCACCAACTGCGTGGTCGTGCCGTGGCTGCAGGACGAGAACTACAAGGGTGTCTACACCGCCGACAAGGTCCGCCAGCAGATCATGGGCGCCCGTGCCAACAAGATCCCCGGCTGGCTGATGTGGTCGGCCGGTGCGAGGTACACCCCGGCTGCCTACTCACCGGACGCCACACCGGCCCGCTGAGGCCCGCGCCCTCGGTTG
>JAYTOZ010000247.1:0-9642 GCA_043747515.1 Frankiales bacterium
GACGTCCTGATGGTGCCGGACGCCTCCGCCGACGTTCGGTTTGCCGACAACCCGTTGGTGACCGGCCGGCCAGGAATCCGCTTCTACGCCGGCGCGCCGCTGGTCACCGCCGATGGCTACGTCCTGGGCACCCTGTGCGTGCTCGACGTCGTGCCAAGGGTGCTGACCGAACGCCAGCTCGGCCAGCTCGCCGTGCTGGCCCGCCAGGTCGTCAGTCAGCTGGAGCTCCGCCGGCACACCGACGAGTTGGCCGCCGAGGTGGTCGCCCGGACCGTCGCCGAGGCGGCGCTGCGCGACAACCGGCGGTTGCTCGACGGGGTGCTCGGGCATACCGACGTGGTCATCTATGCCAAGGACCTCGACGGACGCTTCCTGCTCGCCAACGCGGCCCTGCAGCAGCTGCTCGGACTGGATGAGCAAAAAATGTTGGGCCGCAGCGACTATGACCTGTTCCCGCAGCTCGCCGCCGACCAGTTCCGGCAACACGACCGACAGATCGCCGCGGGGGGGACGTCGGAGCAGTTCGCCGAGGCGCTCGTGCACCCGGACGGGACGGCGCACGAATACCTTTCGACGAAATTCCCGCTCCGGGATGACACCGGCCAGGTGTACGCCGTTGCCGCCGTATCCACCGACGTCACTGCGCTCTCGGCCGAGCGCCGGGCGAGTGTGCAGTCAGAGCAACGCTGGCGGGCACTGGTCGAGGCCAGCCCGGTTGCTGTCGCCGTGATCGGGGCCGACGCCCGTTTCGCGTACGCCAACCCACAGGCGGCGCTGCTGTACGGCGTGCCGGTGCCGGGACTCGTCGGCCTGTCGGCGATGGACTTCGTGCCCGAGGGCGCGAAGCAGGAGACTGCCGGGCTTTTCGGCGCCCTGCGCAGGGGCGGCCCGGCGCTGCTGGGTCGGCGTTGGGAGTTGCGGCGACGCGACGGCAGCCAGGCGATCGTCGAGCTCAACGCCGCCGCGGTCAGCTATCTGGGACAGCCTGCGCTTCAGGTCGAGCTGCGCGACATGACTGAGCAGGCGGCCGCCGAGAAAGCGCTCCGCGACTCCGAGGCCCGGTTTCGCGCGCTCTTCGCGTGCTCGGCGGTCGGCATCGCGGAGTCCCTCCCGGACGGCACCCTGGTCGAGGTCAACGAGCAGCTGTGCCGGCTGCTGGGTTACACCGCGCAGGAGTTGGTCGGGCAGCCGGCCAGCATCCTGCTCGCCGATCAGGCGCAGGCCGAGCGGCAGGACCGAGACCTGGCGAGCCTGGCGACGAGCTCCAGCTACTTCGCCGAGCGGGACTACCGCCGTCAGGACGGCCGCGTGATCCAGGTCATCGTCGGCGTCGGCGTCGTGCGGGACGATGTCGGTCGGGTGTCGCGCGTGCTGGGTTCGGTGGTGGACGTCAGCGCCCGCGTGGCCGCCGAGCACGCCCTGCGGGAGGCGCACGATGAGCTCGCGGCCAGGCAGGACTTCACCGATGCGGTGCTGGACAGCGTTGACGTGGGCATCGTCGCCTGCGATGCGGCCGGGCACCTCACCGTCTTCAACGACGCGACCAAGGCCTGGCACGGGATCGATCTCGACGAACATCCCGAGGACGCCACCGGCCCCGAGCGCTTCGCCGACGCGTTCGACCTCCGGGACGCCGACGGGCAATTGCTCACACCGGACCAGGTCCCGCTGCTGCAGGCGCTGCACGAGGGGGTCGTGTGCGATGCCGAAATGATCATCACCCCGCGTGGGTTGCCCGCGACCCGCGTGCTGTGTTCGGGTCGGGCGCTGACCAGCCCGGACGGGCGTCCGATGGGCGCGGTGGTGGCGATGACCGACATCACGCTTGCCAGGGCGCAGACCGTGGCCCTGCAGTCGAGCGAACAGCGCTTCCGGACCACCTTCAACAACGATCCAGCCGGCCTCGCCGTCTTGTCACCGCGGGGCCGGCCGCTGCAGGTCAACCCGGCCCTGTGCCGGCTGCTCGGCCGCGACGAGGCCGGGCTTCTGGCGCTACCCGACGTCCTGCAACTGGCAGTTCCCGAGGACCGCCGGGCGCTGGCAGCCCTGCGCCGCCGGGCGCTCACCGAGCGGGGCGCCAGCCTCACGGCTGAGCGCCGGCTGGTCCGGGCCGACGGCGCCGAGCTGTGGACGCTGCTGACCGTAACCGAGCTCCCCGACGGGGCGGAGGGCAGCTGCATCCTGCTCCAAATCGAGGACATCACCGCCCGCCGGATCGCCGAGAAGCGGCTCACCAGGCAAGCGCTCTACGACAGCCTCACCGACCTGCCGAACCGGGCCATGCTGCTCGACCGGATCCAGACCGCGCTGTCGCGGCTCGCCCGCCGGCCGGGTGACGGCGCGCTCGCCATCATGTTCTGCGACCTGGACGGTTTCAAGGCGGTCAATGATGCCCACGGTCACGCGGCTGGCGACGCGCTGCTGGTCGAGGTCGCCCACCGGTTGACGCACGTCATGCGCCCGAGCGACACGGTGGCGCGGCTCGGTGGGGACGAATTCGTGATCTTGTGCGAGAACCTCGCCGATCCGATTGAGATCACCCGGATCGCGGGCCGGGTCGAGGCGGCGATCAGCGCGCCCATTTGGTGGCTCGGCCAGTCTCTCAACGTCACCGCCAGCGTCGGCATCGCGTTCGGATCGGGTGTGCGCAGCGCCGAGGAGCTGATCCGGCATGCCGACACTGCGATGTATCAGGCCAAGCAGCTCGGCAAGGATCGCTACGAAGTCTTCGACGACGACATGCGGATCCGCTCGACGAGTCGGGTTCGGGTCGAGCAGGACCTCCGCACCGCGATCGACAACGGCCAGATCGAGGTCCATTACCAACCGATCTTCGCGCTGCCGGAGCGGCGCATCGTGTCCGTCGAGGCGCTCGCCCGACTTCGCCTGCCGGACGGCAACCAACTCATGCCGGAGGCCTTCATCCCGGTTGCCGAGGACACCGGGATGATCGTGGCGCTGGGCACCTCGGTGTTGCGCAGCGCCTGCCAACAGCTCAGCCGGTGGCGCTCGCAACTGGCCCCGGACCTGCAGCTCGCGGTGAACCTGTCCGCACGGCAGGCGGCCCGACCGGATCTGTGTGCCGTCGTGCACGCGGCGCTGACCGACGCAGGCCTGCCTGCCGTGGCCCTCGCGCTCGAGCTCACCGAGTCGGTCCTGCTCGAGGCGGCCCGCTCGACGCTCGGCAAGCTCGGCGAGCTGCGGCAGACCGGTGTCGACATCGGTATCGACGACTTCGGCACGGGCTACGCCTCTCTGCGCTCCCTGCGCGAGCTCCCGGTGACCTTCCTCAAGGTCGACCGGTCCTTCGTCGCCGGGATGACCGAGCATCCGCAGGACGCCGTCATTGTCCGGACGGTCATTCGCCTGGCTGCCGACCTCGGCCTCGGCTGCGTGGTGGAGGGCATCGAGACGACAGCCCAGCTCGGTGGCATCACTGGCTCCGGCGCCCGGGCACAGGGCTACCTGCTTGGCCGCCCCATGACGGCCGAGCACTTCACTGAGTTGCTGCAGGAGCAGCAGCAGCGGTGACCGCCGTCAGATCCAGCTGGGGAACCACATCCGGGCCAACCAGTCTTGGTACGGGATCGTCACGGCAGCGAGCACCGGATAGAGATAGATGAAGTTGACCGCGACCAGCGCGGTGTAAACGCCGGCTGACAAGGCCGCGATGGTGCGCCGGCGGCCGCTGGTCGGGCCGAGGGACCAGCCGGCGAGCAGGGCGATCCCGAGACACAGAAACGGCACCGAAGGCAGCGCGTAGAACAGGAACATCGTGCGCCCCTTCAGGTCACTGGGCACCCATGGCACGATCCCGGCGGCGAGCAGGGCGAGCAGCGAGCCGGCGCGCCAGTCCCGCCGGGACACCCACATCGCCAGCAACCCGAGCGCGGCCGGGACCATCGCCCACCACAGCGCTGGCGTCCCGATGGCGAGCACCTCGCGCGAGCAGGTCCTCACCCGGCAGCCGTACTTTCCGGTTGTGACGCCAGGGGGGTAGTAGTAGCTGACCGGCCGCCCGAGCACCAGCCAGCTGCCGGGATGTGACTGGTAGGGATGCTTGGCCTGCAGCGTGTTGTGGAAGTTGTAGATCTCCCAGTGGTAGTGCCACCAGGACCGGAGTGCGTCCGGCAGTAGGGGCCAGGCCGTGCCGCGGCCGCCAGCCCAGTGCCGGTCCCAGCCGATGTCGCTGGCAAACCACCCGGCCCACGAGCTGAGATAGAGCACCGCCGGCAGCAGCACCAGGCTCGCCACCATCGGGACCGTCGTACGACGCAGCGTGCACCTGACCGGTGCGTGGACGCCGGCCGTGCGCCGGGCGCCGACCTCCCAGCTGAGGGCGAGCACGACCAGGACGACCAGCGGGTAGAGGCCGCTCCATTTCGTCGCGACGGCAGCGCCGAGGCAGCCGCCGGCGAGCAGCCGCCAGGGCCGCCAGCGGCGGTCCCGGGCACCGTCTGACAGGCGAGACAGCCGGCCACGCAGAAGGTCTCGGTCGACCACCAGGCAGCCGAAGGCAGCCACGACCCAGAAGACCAGGAACACGTCCAGCATCGAGATGCGGCTCTGCACGAACGACAGGCCGTCGAGGGAGAGCAGGACGCCGGCCAGGGCGCCGAGCAGGGTCGAGCCGGTCATCCGCCGGCCGATCCGGACCACCAGCAAGATGGTCAGCGTGCCGGCGACAGCGGAGGAGAAGCGCCAGCCGAAGGTGTTCACCCCGAACAGCTGCTCGCCGACAGCGATTGCCCATTTGCCCAGCGGCGGGTGGACGATGAACGCGCCGCCGCCGGTGGGGATGCACCGCGCGCTGCCGTCCTTCGAGGCGTGCTCCACGCCGTAGCGGAGCAGGTTCTGAGCGTCGCAGGCGTAATAGATCTCGTCGAAGATCTTGCCCGAGCCGTGGTCTCCACCGGTCCCGGGCAGGTCGAGCCGCAGGAACCGCAGCAGCCCACCGAGCGCGGTGACCAGCAGGGTGGCCCCCCACCCCCCCGAGCCGGTGACCAGCGGTTGCAGCCGGTCCCGCCAGGTTGGCCCCGCAACGTCGGACAGCTGCGGCCGGTCCACGGTCGCGGTCATGCCGGGCAGCCTAGGGCTGGCACCATCGCCGGATGCCCCTGCTCCTCGCCGGTGTCCCGATCGGCCAGCCGGGTGACGCCAGCGCCCGGCTGCGCGAGGCGCTCGCCGGCGCGCAGGTCGTCGCGGCCGAGGACACCCGCCGCCTGCATCGGCTCTGCAAGGACCTCGGAGTCGAGCTGACCGGCCGGGTGGTCTCCTATTTCGAGGGCAACGAGGCGCAGCGGGGGCCGCAACTGCTGGCGGCGCTCCGGGCCGGCGAGACGGTGCTGCTCGTCACCGATGCGGGGATGCCGAGCGTCTCCGATCCGGGCTACCGGCTGGTCGCGGCAGCCGCCGCGGAGGACCTCCCGGTGACCTGCCTGCCGGGGCCGTCCGCGGTGACGACAGCCCTAGCCGTGAGCGGGTTGCCCAGCGACCGCTTCTGCTTCGAGGGCTTCCTGCCCCGCAAGGCCGGCGAGCGCCGCACCCGGCTGGCGGGCCTGGCCGCGGAACGGCGCACCACCGTGTTGTTCGAGGCGCCGCACCGGCTCGCCGATTCGCTCGCCGACATGGTCGCGATCCTGGGTCCGGACCGCCGCGCCGTGGTCTGCCGCGAGCTCACCAAGACCCACGAGGAGGTACGCCGGGGCACCCTGGCCGAGCTGGCCGCCCGGTTTGCCGGCGAGGTGCGCGGCGAGGTGACCGTCGTCGTCGAGGGGGCAGCCGAGCCCACGGTCGAGAGCACCCCGGTCGAGTTGGCCCGGCTCGTCGCGGTCCGGGAGGCCAGCGGTGAGCCGCGCAAGGAAGCCATCGCCGGGGTCGCCCGCGAGCTCGGGGTGCCGCGACGGGACGTCTACGACGCCGTCGTGTCGGCGAAGGGCAACCCCACGAAGATCGTCTAGCCGACGGCCATGAAGAAGCTGCTGACCGAGGTCAAGGCCTGCGCCCCCGGCGGTTCGCTGGACGACCTCGCGATCGGTGTCGCGATCGGCCTTGCGTTCGGTGTCGCGATCGGCCTTGCGTTCGCGGCGGTCGTCGGCTCGCTGGTCAAGGACATCATCCTGCCGCTGGTGGCGGCCATCTTCGGTCAGCCCAGCTTCCAACCGCTGCACGCCCCGATCCGCGGCACCCGCATCCCCTGCGGCGACTTCCTCACCGACTCCGTCGGTTTCCTGCTGCTCGTCAAGGAGATCAGGAAGCTCACCGGCGTCGAGGCGGCCGGCGCCCAGGGCAGCCGCGAATGCCCGTCCTGCAGGAGCTTCATCGGTGTCGACGTCAGCGTCTGCCGCTACCGCACCCGCGACGTCGAGCCGCTCGTCGCGGGCTGAGCCTCCCTAGAGTGGCGTCATGTCCCGCATCCTGACCGCGGTCGCCTGGCCCTACGCCAACGGCCCCCGCCACATCGGCCACATGGCCGGCTTCGGCGTGCCGGCCGATGTCTTCAGCCGCTACCAGCGGATGGCGGGCAACTCGGTGCTGATGGTCTCGGGCACCGACGAGCACGGTACGCCGATCCAGGTGCAGGCCGACCGCGAGGGCGTGACCGCCCGGGAGCTTGCCGACCGCTACAACCGGGTCATCGCCGAGGACCTGCAGGGTCTCGGCATGTCCTATGACCTGTTCACCCGCACCACGACGCGCAATCACTACAGCGTCGTCCAGTCGATGTTCAAGGCGCTGTACGACAACGGCTACGTCGTCGAGCGCTCGCAGCTGTCGGCGATCGACCCGACCACCGGCCGCGGCCTGCCCGACCGCTACCTCGAGGGCATGTGCCCCATCTGCGGCTACGACGGGGCTCGCGGCGACCAGTGCGACAACTGCGGCAACCAGCTCGACCCCAAGGACCTGATCAACCCGCGGTCGAAGATCGACGGGAAGGCGCCGGCGTTCGTCGAGTCGGCGCAGTTCTTCCTCGAGCTGCCAGCCTTTGCCGACGCTCTGGGCTCGTGGTTGCAGACCCGCCAAGGCTGGCGTCCCAACGTCCTGAAGTTCAGTCAGAACCTGCTCCAGGACCTGCGCCCGCGGGCCATCTCGCGCGACCTCGACTGGGGCGTGCCGATCCCGCTGCCCGGCTGGTCCGGCCGCGACGACAAACGGCTCTATGTCTGGTTCGACGCCGTCATCGGCTATCTGTCGGCCTCGGTCGAGTGGGCCCGTCGCACCGGCGATCCTGATGCGTGGCGCCCCTTCTGGCAGGGCGGTTCGGCCGAGTCCTGCTACTTCATGGGCAAGGACAACGTCGTCTTCCACTCGGTGATCTGGCCGGCGATCCTGCTCGGCGCGAGCGGGCAGCCGACCGGCTCGCCCGGGCCGCTCGGCGTGCTCGACCTGCCGAGTGAGGTCGTCTCGAGCGAGTTCCTCACGATGGAGGGCAAAAAGTTCAGCTCGTCGCGCTCGGTTGTCATCTACGTCCGGGACGTGCTCGAGCGGTACGGCGCCGATGCGCTGCGGTACTACCTGGCCGCGGCCGGGCCGGAGAGCAGCGACACCGACTTCACCTGGGAGCAGTTCGTCACCCGCAACAACACCGAACTCGTCGCCGGCTGGGGCAATCTCGTCAACCGGACGGTGTCGCTCGTGGCCAAGAACCTGGGCGCGATCCCGCCGGCCGGTGCGTTGACCGGCCCTGACAACGAGGCCCTCGCGACCAGCCGCAAGGCCTTCGACGACGTCGGCGCGCTGCTCGCCCGGTCGCAACAGAAGGCTGCCCTCGCCGAGGCCATGCGAGTGGTCGGTGAAGCCAACAAGTACCTCTCCGACCAGGTGCCGTGGAAGCTGAAGGACGACCTGCCCCGGCGCGACACCGTGCTGCACGTCGCGCTCCAGCTCGTCGACGACGCCAAGGCCCTGCTCACGCCGTTCCTACCGGGGTCGTCGCAGACCGTCGATGCGATGCTCGGCGGGACGGCGCCCTGGAGCGGCCAGCCGGAGCTGCGCGAGGTCGACGACCTCGATGGCGGTCCGTCGTACCCCGTGCTGATGGGTGACTACAAGACCGCTGCGGTGTGGGCGTCGGTGCCGATCCGGGTCGGCCAGCCCATGGCGACACCGACCCCGCTGTTCACCAAGCTCGACCCCTCGGTCGTCGACGACGAGCTGGCCCGGATGGAGGCCGGATGAGCGCGCGCGCCGCCGCGCCACGGGACGCCACGCCCCCGCCGGCGCCGGAACCGCTGGCCGTCCCGGTCGCCGACAGCCACTGTCACCTGGACATCATGGGCTCCGAGGTGTCCGAGCAACTCGCACTCGCGCGGTCGGTCGGCATCGACACGGTCGTGCAGATCGGCGTCGATCTGC
This sequence comes from Frankiales bacterium, assembly GCA_043747515.1. Taxonomy (GTDB): domain Bacteria; phylum Actinomycetota; class Actinomycetes; order Mycobacteriales; family SCTD01; genus JAYSQK01. The sequence continues at coordinate 8,359 of JAYTOZ010000247.1, forward strand.
CGTCGTCGCGTAGGTCGGCCGAGCTGGCGGCCGCGCACGGCGCGGTGTGGGCGGCGGTGGCGCTGCATCCGAACGAAGCCGGCCGGGGCGCTGCCACGGCGGCGGCGCTGGCCGAGATCGCCGCACTGGCGACGCTCCCGCAGGTCAAAGCGGTGGGGGAGACCGGGCTGGACCACTACCGCACCGGGCCGGAGGGGCATCGGCAACAGGAGGAATCGTTTCGCGCCCACATCCAGATCGCCAAGCAGTCCGGGAAGACCCTGGTCATCCACGACCGGGAGGCCCACGACGACGTGCTGCGCGTGCTGCTCGACGAGGGCGCGCCCGAGCGGGTCGTGTTCCACTGCTTCTCAGGAGATCTGGCAATGGCCAGGGTCTGCGCCGAGCACGGTTTCTACCTGTCCTTTGCCGGCCCGGTGACGTTCAAGCCAAACGTCGCGCTTCGCGAGGCTGCCGCGCTGTGCTCCGCCGACCGGTTGCTGGTCGAGACCGACGCGCCGTTCCTGACGCCGATGCCGTTCCGGGGGCGGCCCAACGCGCCCTACTTGGTGCCGCTGACGGTCCGCTCGCTTGCCGCGACGCGGGGCCAGGACCTCGACGAGCTGTGCGTCGCGATCGCCGCGAACGGCCGGGCGGCCTTCACGTTCTAGTGGCGGCGCGAGCGAGCCCCTTGTGCTGGATCGCGCCGCGACCCGCCGGGTGTGTCGCGGCGCGATCCAGCACGAGCGGGTTCAACGCTCGCCGACCGGCGAGCGTCCGGCCCGAGGCGCTGCGCCGCGGAGCACCCAGGTGAGAGGGCTCTCACATCCGGGGCTGGCCCAGGCCCGCTGACCTGCGCGTTCAGGACCCGGCCCCGGCTCGGTGGACCGCAGATCGCGGTCCGAGGTTTGGCAAGCCCGCCGTCCGCCGTTACGTTCTCGAGATAGTCGCCGGGGTCGGGGAAGTCCCCAGCGGCGGCACGTGCGCCGGTCTACGGCGCTGCCATGTGCCGTCGTCCCCGTGCCCGGACAGCTCGGACCCTCGGAGATCTGTGAGCATCCGCACGCGCCCGGCCGCCCTCGTCCTGCAGGGCCTGACCCTTGCCGCCCTCGTTGGTGGCGCGTCCGCCTGGTCGATGACCAGCAAGACCGTCGCCCTGTCCGTCGACGGCGCCACCCGAGCAGTGGAGACCCACGGGAGCACCGTCCGCGACGTGCTGGACGCCGCCCACCTCACGGTCGGCGCCCACGACCTGCTCGCCCCGGCGGCCGGCACGACGGTGCAGGACGGCGCGAAGGTCGTGCT
>JAYTOZ010000248.1:0-8713 GCA_043747515.1 Frankiales bacterium
CTTCCCGGCGTTCGCCGCCCCTTTAGCTCAGTCGGCAGAGCGTCTCCATGGTAAGGAGAAGGTCTACGGTTCGATTCCGTAAAGGGGCTCCAGCACCACCTGGCGGTGTAGCTCAGTTGGCAGAGCAAGCGACTCATAATCGCTGTGTCACCGGTTCAAGTCCGGTCATCGCTACGCCCACCACCGACGGAGCAATCCCTCCGGTAGTCTCACGCGCTCACCCCTCCGTCTTCCGAGAGCAGGCATTCCCGCATGGCAGCCACCGATGTCCGTCCGAAGATCACGATGGCCTGCCAGGTCTGCAAGAACCGCAACTACATCACCAAGAAGAACCGCCGCAACGACCCCGACCGGATGGACCTGAAGAAGTTCTGCCCGACCTGCCGGCAGCACACCGACCACCGCGAGACCCGCTAGCCCGGAGCCCGACACGTCGAGGCCGGCCCCAACATGGGGCCGGCCTCCGTGCTGTCCGGCCGGAGCACCCGTGGGCTAGGTTGCGCGAACCGTCGTTCACAAGGAGCCAAGTGCCCATCAACCGCGAGTTCATCGGCCGGGACTACCCGGCGTCAGGGACCTTCGAAGTGGGCCGGGAGCACATCCGCAGCTTCGCCGTCGCGATCGGCGACCCCAACCCGGCGTACGTCGACCCGGCCGCGGCCCGCGCCCTCGGCCACCCGGATGTGATCGCCCCGCCGACCTTCCTGACGACGCTGGGCTTCCGGTTCGACCGCGACAGCCCGGTCGCCGATCCGGCCCTCGGGCTCGACTACTCCCTCGTCGTACACGGCGAGCAGCACTTCGAGCTGCACCGCCCGGTCCACGCCGGTGACGTGCTGTCCAGCACCCAGCGGGTCGAACAGATCAAGGACGTCGGCCGCAACGAGCTGATGGTCATGGTCACCGAGGTCACGGCGGCCGACGGCGAGAAGGTCGCGACCACGCGGATGAGCATCGTCAGCCGCGGTACCGCCGCGAAGAAGCAGGGCTGACATGCCTGGCTACGCAGACGTCGAGGTCGGCACCGAATTGCCGGCGCAGACGTTCGTCATCCAGCGCGCCGACCTGGTGCGCTACGGCGGCGCCTCCGGCGACTTCAACATCATCCACTGGAACGAGCGGGTCGCCACGTCGGTGGGCCTGCCCGACGTCATCGCCCACGGCATGTTCACGATGGCCCTGGCCGGCCGGATCGTCACCGACTGGGCCGGTGACCCTGGCGTGTTGCTTTCCTACGGCGTGCGGTTCAGCCGACCGGTGGTGGTCCCGGACGACGGCGCCGGCGCGACGTTGACGGTCAGCGGCGTCGTCGAGGACAAGCTCGACGGCAACCGCGTCGTCGTCGGGCTCACCGCCACGGTCGGCGATGGCAAGGTGCTGACCGGCGCGAAGGCCGTCGTCCGCCTGCCCTGAGTCCATCCGCCACCGCACGAACCTGGAGGTCCCGTGACCAAGCTCAGCCCGCCGGTGTCGCTCGGCCGGCGTGATGAACAGTTGCTCGAGCGATTCGGGGACCGCGAGAGCCTGTGGTTCGAGGGCACCTGGCACCGCAGCGGCGAGCTGGCGGCGCGGGCCGCCCGGGCCGCCCGGGGTTTCGTCGCCCAGGGCGTCCGTCCCGGTGACCGGGTCGTGATCGTGATGGCCAACTGTCCCGAGGTGGGCCTTGCCTACACAGCCCTGTGGCGGGCCGGCGCCGTGCCCACCCCGGTGCTGTTCCTGCTCACCGAGGACGAAATCCGGCACGTCCTGAAGGACTCCGGGGCGGTAGCCGTCGTGACCACCCTTGAGTTCCTGCCCAAGGTGGTCGCCGCGGCCGCCGGTCTGCCGGTCATCGTGGTCGGCGGCGGCAGCGACGCCACGACGAGCTGGGCCGAGCTTGAATCCGGGGCGGAGCTTGCGCTCGTCGACCGCGACGCCGCCGACCTCGCCGCGCTGCTCTACACCGGTGGCACGACGGGGCGGAGCAAGGGTGTCGCGCTGACCCACGCGTCGCTGGACGCGGCCGGCAAGGCGGCCGCCGATGCGTCGTACTCCCCGGGGCGGGTCCGCAGCCTGCTGCCACTACCGCTGGCGCACGCCTACGGGCTGCTCGTCACGGTCAGCGGGCTGCACGCCCAGGAGCCGGGCAGCGCCGTGCTGATGCGGTGGTTCGACCCGGCCGGCTTTGTCGCGCTCGTCGAGCAGCATCGGGTGCAGGTCAGCGCGCTCGTGCCCTCGATGCTGCAGATGCTGCTGGCCCAGCCGCTGGAGGCGCACGACCTGACCTGCCTCGAGCGGGTGTCCAGCGGGGCGGCGCCCCTGTCGGTCGACGTCCTGGCCGAGTTTGAGCGGCGGATCCCCGGCGTCGAGGTGCGCGAGGGCTACGGCTGCACCGAGAGCAGCGCGTTGATCAGCACCCAGCCCGAATTGCGCCGGCAGGGCTCGGTCGGCAAGCCGGTCCCCGGCGTCGAGGTCCGGATCGAGGCAGCCGACGGCGCCGACGCCCCGGTCGGCGGCGACGGTGAGATCTGCGTCCGCGGGCCGGTGCTCATGCAGGGCTACTGGAACAGCCCCGACGAGACGGCGTTCGCCCTGCGCGAGGGCTGGCTGCACACCGGCGACGTCGGGCACTTCGACGCCGACGGCTACCTCTACGTCGTCGACCGGATCAAGGACCTCATCATCCGAGGCGGCTTCAACATCTATCCCCGCGATGTCGAGGACGTGCTCCTCGCCTACCCCGAGGTGCTCGGCGCCGCGGTCGTCGGCCGCCCCGATCCCACACTGGGCGAGGAAGTCGTGGCGTTCGTCCAGCTCGCGCCCGGCGCGGCGGTCACGCCGGCCGAGCTGATCGCCTACAGCCGCGAGCACCTAGGCGCCCACAAATACCCCCGTGAGGTCCGGGTGGTCGAGGCGATCCCGCTCACCAGCGTCATGAAGACCGATCGCAAGGCACTGCGCGCAACGCTTCGCGAGCCGGCCCGATGACCGCCCCGCAGGAGGTCCAGGCGATCGCCGACGCGCGGGCAGCCGCCCGGGCCGCGAAGGACTTCGCCGCCGGCGACCGGCTGCGCGACGAGCTCGCGGAGCTGGGCTGGGCGGTCCGGGACACCGCCGAGGGGCAGCAGCTCAGCCCCCGCCCACCGTATGACGTCCTGCCCACCGTGCGGGAGCTGCCGCCGGACAGCGGCTTGCGCCGGTGCACGGTGGCGCTGCTGGTCGAGGGCTGGCCGGACGACGTGCGTACCTGCGTCGAGGCACTGCTGCAGCACGCCCCGGACGACGTCGTCATCGTGCTGCTCGAGAACGGCCCGACCGACGCCGGTGGGGTCGTCCACGAGCTCGCTGCCCACCCCCGGGTGCAGGAGCTGCACGTCGACCGGGCGGCCGGTTGGTCTGAGGCCCGGCAGGCGCTGCTCACCCGCGACGTCGCCGAGGTCCACGTGCTGATGGACCCCTCAACCGTGCTCGAGGGCGACGGCATCGGACCGCTCCTGGCGGTCCTGGAGGACCCCGCGGTCGCGGGCGCGGGCTGGCGCGGGGTCGATGTCGAGGACGGCTGGCTGGGCTTCGCCGATGCCGGCCCGGGCGAGGTCGAGGCGCTGCTGGGCTACCTGTTCGCTGTACGCCGGTCCGCTGTGCTGGCTGTCCCGCTGCCGCCCAAGGCGCGCTTCTACCGCAACGCCGACATGGAGTGGAGCTACCTGTTGCGCGAGGCCGGGGCGGGCAGGTTGGTGGCCGTCGACCTGCCGGTGCGGCAGGACCGGCACCGCGGCTACCACGACAGCGAGGCGGTCTACCGTGACAGCCAGAGCAAGAAGACCTACGACCGGTTCCTGGCCCGGTTCCGCGGCCGTGAGGACCTCCGGCTCCTGCGCTGATCGTTCGACCCGACCGCACCGCCACCTCACGACCGACGGGACCGCCCACATGACGACGACCGTTACGGCCGGGCCTGCCGGCGCCGCCTTCGACCCGCGGACCGCACCGCTGCCCGCGCACGTCCGGGTCGCGGTGATCGGCAGCGGTTTTTCCGGCCTCGGCATGGCGGTCCGGCTCAGGCAGCAGGGCATCGAGGACTTCGTCGTGCTCGAGCGCGCCAACTCGGTCGGGGGGACCTGGCGCGACAACACCTACCCCGGTTGCGCCTGCGACGTCCCGTCGCACCTGTACTCGTTCTCCTTCGCGCCGAATCCGGACTGGACGCACGCCTACTCCCGGCAGCCGGAGATCCGGGCCTACCTGGAGCGCACCGCCGTCGAGTTCGGCGTCACCCCGCACCTGCGCTGCGACGCCGACCTGATGAGCGCTGCCTGGGACGACTCGGCCCAGTGCTGGCGGTTGCAGACCGCCCGCGGTGAGCTGACCGCCCAGGTGCTGGTCAGCGGCTGCGGCGGTCTGGTCGAGCCGGCCCTGCCGGACGTACCCGGGATCGAGACCTTCGCCGGGACGGCGTTCCACTCGGCCCGTTGGAATCACGACACCGAGCTCACCGGCAAGCGGATCGGGGTGGTCGGCACGGGCGCCTCGGCCATCCAATTCGTGCCGCACCTGCAGCGACAGGCCGCGCATGTCACGGTCTTCCAGCGCACCGCGCCGTGGGTCGTACCGCGCCTGGACCGCCGACTCACCGCCATCGAGCGGCGGCTGTTCCGCCGCCTGCCCGCGCTGCAGCGGGCCTTTCGCGGGCGCGTCTACTGGTGGCGCGAGTTCAACCTTTTCACGTTCACCGGTCGGGGCAGGATGCGCGCGTCCGCAACCAAGCAGGCCCTCAGACACCTGGCAAGGCAGGTGCCGGACGAGGCGTTGCGGGCGGTCCTGACCCCGGACTACGCGATCGGGTGCAAGCGGGTGCTGGTCTCGAGCGACTACTTCCCGGCCGTCTCGCAACCCAACGTCACGGTGCTGCCGCACGGGGTCCAGGCGATCCGCCCGCATTCGGTCGTGGCGGCCGACGGCAGCGAGCACCCGGTCGACGTCCTGGTCTTCGGCACCGGTTTCCACGTGATGGACATCCCGGTCGCCCACCGGCTGACGGGCCGCACCGGGGAGACGCTGAGCGAACACTGGAAGCGGGTGCCGTCCGCCCACCGCGGCACCACGGTCGCGGGGTTCCCGAACCTGTTCCTGCTGCTCGGACCGAACACGGCGCTCGGCCACAGCTCGGTCGTGCTGATGATCGAGGCCCAGATCGCCTACGTCATCGGGGCGCTGAAGGTCCTGGATGCGCAGGGCGCGGCGTCGCTCGACGTCCGACCGGCCGCGCAGGAGGCCTACAACGCTCGCCTCCAGCAGCAGATGCAGACCACCGTCTGGATCCAGGGCGGCTGTAAGGCCTGGTACACCAACGACAGCGGCCGCAACTTCGCTTTGTGGCCGACCCACGTGTTCCGGTTCGAGAAGCAGATGTCGAGCTTCGACGAGACCTCCTACGAGTTGCGCCCGGCGACCAGCCGCTGAACGTCGCCCCACCGCGCCCTCCCGCCTGGCCGGCATCGGTTCCCCTGGCGGGCGCTGCGGCTGGCAGCGACCACAACCGCAGGCAAGCGGGACCTTCAACGACAACGAGATGTCGTGCTGAGTGTGGGGTGGCCCGGCTACCAGGCCGCTCCCCGGCAGTTGTGGTCGGGGTTGGGCGCTACCTCGGCCCAGGGAGGCCGATCAGCACGCCAGGCGCCTCGCCAGCCAGGCCCGAGTCACCCGAGCCGGCTACGGCCGTACCGGGCTACTCGGCCTCGGCCAGCAGGGCGCCCAACCGGCGGACACCTTTTTCCAGGTCGGGGTCGCCCAGGGCGTAGGACAGCCGGAAGTAGCCGGGCGTTCCGAACGCCTCACCCGGCACGACCGCGACGCCGGCCTCGTCCAGGACCAGCTCGGCGAGCTCGGCGGAGCTCGCGCAGACCCGCCCGCGGATCGACCGGCCGAGCAGCGCCTTCACCGAGGGGTAGCAGTAGAAGGCGCCGGACGGTTCGGGGCACTCGACACCCGGGATCTCGTTGAGCAGCCGGACCATCGTCTGCCGGCGGCGGTCGAACGCCGTCCGCATCTCGGCCACGGCCGACAGATCGCCGGTCAACGCCTCGATCGCCGCGACCTGCGCGACGTTGTTGACGTTGGACGTCGCGTGCGACTGCAGGTTGGTCGCCGCCTTGACGACGTCGACGGGGCCGATCAGCCAGCCGACCCGCCAACCGGTCATGGCGTAGGTCTTGGCCACGCCGTTGATCACCAAGCAGGTGTCGGCCAACTCGGGCACCGCGACCGGCATGGAGACGTGTTCGGCCCCGCCGTAGACGAGATGCTCGTAGATCTCGTCCGCCACCACCCAGATGCCGTGCTCCAACGCCCAGCGGCCGATCGCGGCCACCTCCTCGGGCGAGGCGACGGCGCCGGTCGGATTGGATGGCGAGCACCACAACAGCACCTTCGTGCGGTCGGTCCGGGCAGCCTCGAGCTGCTCGACGCTCACCCGATAGCCCTGGTGCTCGGTCGTGAGGACGTCGACCGGCACCCCGCCCGCGAGCTTGATCGCTTCCGGATAGGTCGTCCAATACGGCGCCGGCAGCAGCACCTCGTCCCCCGGGTCGAGCAGCGCCGCGAACGCCTCGTAGACCGCCTGCTTCCCGCCGTTGGTCACGAGCACCTGCGAGGCCTGCACCGCGTACGACGAGTCGCGGGCCGTCTTGGCGACGATGGCGGCCTTGAGCTCGGGCAGCCCGCCGGCCGGGGTGTAGCGGTGGTTTCTCGGGTCGGCGCAGGCAGCTGCCGCGGCGGCCACGATCGCCGCCGGGGTGGGGAAGTCGGGCTCCCCGGCACCGAACCCGATGATGTCCTCGCCGGCGGCCTGCTTGGCTTTGGCCTTGGCGTCCACCGCGAGCGTGGCCGATTCGGTGATCGCGCCGATCCGGGAGGACACGCGCGGCCGCTGGGCGCTGGGTGCAGTCATGCCTGCATGGTCCCAAGGTCGGCCTGCCGGCTGCCGGTCGGGTGCCGAGGTGGACGAGGTTGGGAACGGCAGCCGGTACGCCGTACACTCCTCACCCTGGGGCTCCTCGCCTCCGTTCCGGCGCGCCCGCGCTCCGTGGCGGGCGGCGACCGGCACCGGAGGGGCGTAGCTCAATTGGCAGAGTCCCGGTCTCCAAAACCGGTTGTTGCAGGTTCAAGTCCTGTCGCCCCTGCACGGTCCGCCAGCGCAGCATCAGACGCGATCACGAAACGAGACGAGGACGCCATGAGCGACAGCACGGGGACCGCCACCGCGGCCCGTGGTGACGACGGCGCACCCGCCAAGCGCGAGCGCCGGGGAGCGCTCCCGAGCCGGATCAGCACCTTCATCCGGCAGGTGCTGGCTGAGTTGCGCAAGGTCATCTGGCCGACCCGCGCCGAGTTGATCACCTACACCTCCGTCGTGCTCGTCTTCGTGGTGATCATGGTGTCGATCGTGGCGGCCTTCGACTATGTGTTCACCCAGGGTGTGCTGGCCGTGTTCGGCAAGTAGTCCCAGCGGCACCCCAACCCCCGTACCGCCCACCCAGCCGAGAGCAGGACGTGTCCGTGTCCGACAGCACGCAGCAGCCGCCCGACGACGCCGAGGGCGCGGGTCGTTCGGAGCAGGGCGAGGCCGTGTCGGCGACCCCCGAGGAGGCCGCCACCGCGATCCGCGAAGGCACCGCCGCCGCCGATCTCGATCAGCTCGGCGCAGGGGGTATCGAAGACGGTGACCTCGCCGTCGCGCCGATCGCCGAACCGGCCCAGAAGGCAGGCCAGCGGCCGGCCATCGCCGCCGGCTTCACCGACGTCGCCGATGCGGATCGCCCGGCGATCCAGGGCGCGCCGCAGGACCTGCCACTGGAAGCGCCGGCCGAGGACGAGGCTCCCGAACCCCCGGCCGTGGACGCCGAGCCTGCCGTCGAGGATGTCCCAGGTGACCCCGAGGACGACCTACGTACAGCGCTCGCCGGCCTGCCCGGTGACTGGTATGTCGTGCACTCCTACGCGGGCTATGAGAACAAGGTGAAGACCAATCTCGAGTCGCGGATCTCGAGCCTGAACATGGAGGACTTCATCTACCAGATCGAGGTCCCCACCGAAGAGGTCATGGAGGTCAAGGGCGGCAAGCGCCAGGCCGTCGTACGCAAGAAGCTCCCGGGGTATTTGTTCGTCCGGATGGACCTCACCGACGAATCGTGGTCGGCGGTCCGCAATACCCCTGGCGTCACGGGGTTCGTCGGCCAGACCTCGCGGCCGACCCCACTCACCCTGACCGAGGTCGTCAAGCAGCTCGCCCCGCCCAAGCAGAAGGCTGTCGTGGCCCAGAAGGCCGTCGACTTCGAGGTCGGCGAGTCGATCACCGTCACCGACGGGCCGTTCGCGACCCTGCCGGCGACGATCAACGAGATCAGCCTCGACAGCCAGAAGCTCAAGGTGCTGGTGTCGATCTTCGGCCGCGAGACGCCGGTCGAGTTGTCCTTCAACCAGGTCGCCAAGCTCTAGCTCCGCCTCCCTCGAACTCGAAAGAGAAACGAACATGCCCCCCAAGAAGAAGCTCTCAGCCGTCATCAAGCTGCAGATCAAGGCTGGCGTCGCGACGCCCGCACCACCGGTCGGCCCGGCCCTGGGCCAGCACGGCGTCAACATCATGGAGTTCTGCAAGCAGTACAACGCCGCGACCGAGGGCCAGCGCGGCGACATCGTCCCGGTCGAGATCTCGGTCTTCGAGGACCGGTCGTTCACA
>JAYTOZ010000249.1:0-2665 GCA_043747515.1 Frankiales bacterium
TGTCCTTGACCATCATGCCGAACGTGCGACACAGCGAGAACGGGATCACGACCTCGAGGAACGTCGACAGCCAGTTCGTGTAGGTCGTGGGGTTCTCGAACGGGTGGGCGCTGTTGGCGTTGAAAAAGCCGCCCCCGTTCGTACCAAGCTGCTTGATGGCTTCCTGGCTCGCCACCAGCCCACCGGGGAGGGTCTGCGATCTGCCGTTCAGACCGGTCAGAGCCCTATAGGCGTGAAGGTTCTGGATCTCGCCGGAGGCCACGAAGAAGATCGCGACGACGAACGAGATCGGCAGCAGCAGCCGCAGGGTGCACCGGGTGAGGTCGACCCAGAAGTTGCCGACACGGTCGGTCCTGGACCGCGAGAACCCGCGGACCAGTGCCATCGCCACAGCGATGCCGACGGCCGCGGACAGGAAGTTCTGCACCGCCAGGCCAAGGGCCTGCCCGACGTAGCCCATCGCGCTCTCGCCCGAGTAGCTCTGCCAGTTGGTGTTGGTGACGAAGCTAACGGCCGTGTTGAACGCCTGCGCCGGCGGCATGTTCGGGACCGCGTACGGGTGCCCCAGGTGGTTCTGGATCCGCAGCAGCCCGTACAGGAAGGCGACCGAGACCCCGCTGAACGCCAGGACCGAGCGCAGGTAGGCGGCCCACGTCTGGTCCGCCTGGGAGTCGATGCCCACGGTCCGGTAAACGACCCGCTCGGCGCGGGTGTGGTGGATGCTCTCGAAGAGCCGACCCATGAAGTCACCCAGCGGCCGGTAGACCGCGAGGACCGCGACGACGAGGCTCAGCCCGAACGCGAGTCCGGCGGCGGTGGTGGCGCTCATCAGAACCGCTCCGGGAACAGCAGCGCCACGAGCAGGAACAGGGTGAGCAGCACAGCGCCGATCAGCCCGATGAGGTTCTCAGCACTCACAGCTTCTCGACCGCTTTTGCGAGCAGCCCCATCAGGGCAAAGCCCGCAAGCGTCACGAGCACGAACACGACATCCGTCACGACGGATCCCTCCAGCACATCTGCAGCCGGTGACAATCACCAGCAGATGTAGATAACCCCTGGACCGGCAGTGGCAAGGCGGTCCACACGGGATCCTCGCGCCGTCCTCACGCAATCCTCACGGGCAACGTGGGGCGCTTTGAGCCTCCGCCGAACAACTCTGACGCCGCCCCCGACCTCTCAACAGTCGTCGTAGGGCTCACCACGACCTTGACGCCAGAGCCATCCGCCGGACCTGACGCGTCAGCTCCGCTTGGCGTCTGGCACATGGAACCGCGAAGAAGCGTCGTTCTCCACCTCCAGGCGAGGAGGGAAGCGGCCTCTCGGAAGGCAACGCGACCGGTGACTTCGGCTGGATCGATTGACGACTGGCTGCCGGAAATCACCTCGTCCCGTGCACAGGATCGGGTGAGGCGCGCAAGTATTTCGACGGTGTCGCGGGCGATCATCCGGCTGCTGCGGCCCTTGGCCAGGATGAGCGCGTGGGGCGTGCGGAACAGTCGTCGCCGATGGGCCGGTGAGGACGGTGCCGCCTTCGGGTCCGAGGACTCCGAGTGGCAGGGAGCTTCCCAGCAGGTCCCGGGCGATGAGGCCGACGATGGCCGCGCCGGCGAGTACGAGCCCCTGCAGCACGGCGCTACGCCGCCGGGTACAACAGCAGGGCGGGGATGGTGATGAGATCGTCGCGGATGGGGACGGCGTCGGCGGTGCAAAGGCTGAGGTCGCTTCCGCTGCGGCCCATGGCGACGGCCTGATCGGGGACGCGCAGCATTCTTCAGGCGAGTCGCACCTAGGCGGGCCTGGCTACGAAGACCGGGATGACGCGGTCGGTCTTCGTCTGGTACTCGGCGTAGTCCGGGTAGGCGGCGACGGCCCGGTCCCACCACAGCGCCCGCTCGTCACCCTCGACCTCACGGGCGACGTAGTCACTGGGCTTCGGACCGTCCTGAATCATCAGGGCGGTGAGATCGGCCTTGAGGTTGTGGTACCAGACAGGGTTCTGCGGCGCCCCGCCCATCGACGCGACGAGCGCATACTCCCCGGCGTGCTCGACGCGCATGAGCCCGAGCTTGCGGACCTTGCCCGTCTTGGCGCCCTTCGTCGTGACGATCACGACCGGGATCCCACGGTCCATCAGGGTGTTAGCCCGCGCCCCTCCACTGGCCTCGTACTCGGCGACCTGGTCGCGCACCCATTTCTGTGGACTCGGCTCGTACTCGCCCTCGACTGGCATGGCCTTCTCCTCGGGTCGGCTCGGGCCGGCGAAGCCGGCTGCCTTTGTCCTCCCCTCCCAGGCCAGAGGTCAAGCACGCACCACCGCACCAGCCCTACAGGTCGCTACTCCCGCCTCGCTGGTATGGCGGTGCTTCTGGCGACGAGGTTCTCGCCCCGCCGCTCGACCCATCGAGGGCAGGTGAGCCCTTCGGGTCCTGCCCGCCAATGGCACTCCGCGCATGCCGCGTGCGGGCACTCCCATGATGGATGGCGGCGACGGACATCGCGGCGCGGCGTGGCGGTGCTGGACAGCAGCAGCTGAACTTCGCACGACAGTCTCGGCCCGTCTGTGGCCTCCGGGGGGCTGCAGGCGGGCCGAGGGGGGCTTGTCTTCATTGCCGGGTGTCCCCCGCACCGCGGATCGGTAGTTCGTTTGGGCTATGGGCTGCGGC
>JAYTOZ010000250.1:0-8619 GCA_043747515.1 Frankiales bacterium
TCGAGCCCGAGCATCCGGGCCGAGCCCTTGACGGTGTGCGCGTCCCGGAACAGGCCGGTGACGACCTGCCGTGGGTTGGCATGCGTCTCGAGCGCCAGCAGCCCGGCCTGAAGCGACGCGAGCCGCTCCTCGACCTCCGCCCGGAAGGTCGCGAGCAGCTCGGGATCATCACCCCAGGCCGGCATGTCTTGGTGGTCGGCGGGTGCGGCCCCGGTCTGTAGCCGGTCGGTCAGGAGACCTTGAACTGCGAGATCGACGAACGCAGCTCGGCCGCCAACACGTTGAGCTGACCCGCCGCCGCGGCCGCCTGGCGCGAACCGACGGCGTACTGCCGGGAGACGTCGGACACCTGCGTCATCGCCGCGACGACCTGGTCCGACGCCGATCGTTGCTGCTGCGTGGCAATCGAGATCTCCTTGGCCGCGGTGGTTGTCTCGTCGACCATGCCACTGATCCGCTCGAGGGCGTCGACGACACCGCGGGCCAGCTGGGTGCCGGACCGGACCTCCTTGGCCCCCTCCTCGGAGGCGATGATGGTCGAGTTGGTCTCTGCCTGGATCTCCCCGACGATCGCCTGGATCTGCCCGGTCGACTCCTGGGCGCGCTCGGCGAGTTTGCGCACCTCCGAGGCGACGACGGCGAAGCCCCGGCCGTGTTCGCCGGCCCGGGCCGCTTCGATCGCGGCGTTGAGGGCCAGCAGGTTGGTCTGGTCGGCGAGATCGTCGATGACATCCAGGATGCGGCCGATCTCGTGGCTCTTCTCCCCGAGCGACAACGCCCGCGCGGCGATCGAGTCGACCCGCTCGGCGATGGTGTCCATCGAGTCGACCGAGGCGCTGACTGCGGCCCGCCCCTGCTCGGCGTAGCGAAGGGTTTCGGCGGCATAACGCGCGACGGCCTCGGACGTCTCAGCGATCTGCGCGGCGGTGGCCGCGAGTTCCTCGATGGTCGAGGTGGTCTCAGACACCGCGGAGGACTGTTGGGTGGCCGAGGCGGCATGCTCCTCGGCTGTCGCGAGCAACTCGCCGGCTGACGCCGCGATCTGTTCACCGCCGCTGCGGATCTGGCCGACCAGCCCACGCAGATTGGAGATCGTGTTGCTGAAGGAGGACGACAGCCCGGTGAGCTGGGCGTGGTCGGAGCCACCGACCTCGACGTCGAGGTCGCCATCGGCGGCCCGCTCGAGATAGCGGGTGAGCTCGGCGACGCGAGCTTCCAGGGCCGTCCGCTCGACCCGCGCCGCGCGGCGCATCTCGCGCACCGCCGAGGACAGGGCGCTGGTGAACCAGGCCATCAGCGGAAAGCTCACGCCGACCAGCAGCAGCACCCCGACCGAGTTGCGGTCCAGGGTGTGCGACAGCGCGGAGGCGACGACGATGCCGCCGCTGGCCGCGACGCCGAAGACGGTGGACTGCCAGCCGTTCATCGACATCGCCGCAAACAGCACAGCACCGAAGTAGCAGATCCAGAACGGCCCGCGAACGCCGCCGGTCACCGTGACGTCGGCGGTGATCCAGATCATGTCGGCAGCCAGCAGAACGAACCGGATACCGACGATGTGGGCGAGCAGCGAGGGCGTACGCCGGGCGATGATCGGCAGCAGCGTCAGCAGCGACGCGACGACCACGCCCAGGCTGGTCCACGCCAACAACGCCAGGAGGTGGACGTGCACGCCCGGCGCCGAGCCCACCGTGTCCATGACCGTCGCCGCGGCCAGCCCGACGAGCAGGCTGATCCAGGTCATTATGGCTGCGGCTCGCGCAAGCCGGATCGAGAAGTCCACGCGGTCCCTCCTCAGGGTCGTGCAGCAGTCGTCGGTGCATCGACGGCGCGCCTGTAGGCCGAATGGCCGATGGGTCGTACCCCGCCGGGAGCCTCAGGACGCGCGGCGAACCCGCGGCAACGCATCTGCGAGGCGCAGGACGGCCGCGAGGTCGAAGACGCCACAGGGCCCGTCGGCATCGGTGAGTTGTCCGCAGAACAGGCCGCCGGTCCGCTCGGCCAACCGTGGCGGGGTGGGTTCGATGTCGTCCGGGTCGAGCCGCCGGGTGCCCTCGACCGCCTCGGTGAGCAGCCCCACCACGACGCCGTCGTGCCGCAGGACGACGAGCCGACCACGCCGGTCCAGCACCGTCGCGGCGCCGCCGAGCAGCGACCGCACGTCGAGCACCGCGAGCACCCGGCCGCGCCAGTTGGCCACGCCGGCGACCCAGCCAGGCAGCCCCGGCACCCGGGTCAGCGCCGGTGGCCGCCCCACCTCGGCGACCGCGTCCATGGCCACGGTGTAGCGGCATCCGCCCAGTCGCACCACGACGACCTCGAGCGGCTCCATGCCCGGCTATCGGCGCGTCGGCGCCCCGGGTGTAGGTCCAAGGCCGAGCGCCGCAACCGCCGCGATGATCCCAGACACCAGGAACGCGTAGCCCATCACCGAGGCCGGGATCACCGTGTCACCGCCGGGACGCTGCGTCCCGAACGTGAAGGCAATGAGCAACCAGACCAGCCCGGGCACCAGGCCGCCGAGCCGGCCGCCGGCGATGCGGGTGCCGGCCACCCCGAGCCCGGCGTTGCCGACGACGGCGACGACGACACAGAGCGGTACCGGGACGCCGCCGAGGCGCAGCGGAACGAGGAACGCACCCCAGACTGCGAGCAGGACAGCCAGCACGAGCACCACCGTGTACGCCGCGACGGTGTAGGCCACTCCAGGACGCCCCGTGCCAGCCGGCTGGGACGGGCTGCGGTCGAGGCCGTTTCCCACCCGTCCAGCCTGCCACGTCAGGGGCGGGGCGCGTCCACGGGCTCGCGCAGGTCGACGACGGCCAGTTGGCTGGCCGCCTCGAGCACGTCGGTGATCTGCCGCCCGACCAGCTCGTCACACTCCAGCAGGGCGTCGCGCAGCGCCTCGACGAGATGCATGTGCCGCTCCAGCAGGGCCTTTGCGGTGGCCTTGTGCCGATGCAGCAGGGCCTCCACGGCGTCGCGACCGCGGTCGTCGGCGAGCACCCGGCCGACGATGTTGGTGTCGGAGAAAGCACTGTTCTGCACGGCCAGGTAGGACACCAGGCTGTCGTCCATCCCGTGCGCACCAACCATCTCGGCGGCGCAGTTGGTGGCGTAGAGCAGATCGCCACCGGGGCCGGTCGAGACGTCACCGAAGAACAACGCTTCGGCGCACTGGCCGCCGAAGGCGATCTGCACGAGCGCCTCGAGCTCGGACTTCGACCGGGTGTAGACGTCGTCCCGGTCGCCGTGGGC
Source organism: Frankiales bacterium (assembly GCA_043747515.1). Lineage (GTDB taxonomy): Bacteria > Actinomycetota > Actinomycetes > Mycobacteriales > SCTD01 > JAYSQK01. The sequence goes on from JAYTOZ010000250.1 coordinate 3,259, forward strand.
GAGCAAGCCAAGCGAGCCCTTGCGCTTGATAATGGTCAGCACCTCGAGCCGGCGCTGCGGCGCGGTGAGCCAGGCGAGCGTCGCGTGGCCGGCCTCGTGGGTGGCGATGAGCCGGCGTTCGTGCTCGGTGTAGGCGACCGGCTGGCCGGTACCGACCTCCTCGGTGAGCCGGGCGTGCTCGACGTCGGCCCAGGTCATCGCATCGGTGCCGCGCCGCACAGCGCTGATCAGCGCCTCGTCGAGCAGGTGCTCGATCATGACCGGGGTGTAGCCCATGGTGATGGCTGCCAGCGCGTCGCGGCGCTCGGCGTCGTCGAGCTCGGGCGCGTGCGCCTTGGTGGCCAGGAAGTGGTCGACGAGGGCACGCCGGCCCGACTTTGCCGGCAACTCGAACGACACCTGGCGGTCGAACCGGCCGGGCCGCAGCAGCGCCGGGTCGAGCGAGCCGGCCCGGTTGGTGGCGGCGATGATGAGGACGTTCGGCGGCACAGCGACTGGACGTTTGCGCTGGTGGTCGACCGACAGCAGAAGGTTGACCCGGTCCACGAACCAGCCCTGCAACCGCTGACCGCCGGTGAGGGCGTCGAAAGACTGCATCTGCACAAGCAGCTCGTTGATGAGCGCGCCGTTGTCACCGCCGGCCGCGAAGCCGTTGGTGATCGTGCGGGCGGGCTCCGCGAAGCTCGAGGGGAGCATGGCGGTGCCTGAGCAACCCGACGACAGCAGCGGGGTCGACGCGGTCGTCACGCCGCCCCGGGCGAGGGCGATGACGTCGATCTCCTCGATGAAGCCGATCGCGCCGCCCTCCTTGCGGGCCGCCTTGCGCAGGGCCTTGAAGTAGTTGCGGATCTTCTTGGCGCTCTGCCCCTGCCAGACCGTCTGGAACGATGTGCCGCTGACGAACAGGAACGGCACGCCCGCCTCGGCGGCCATCGCCCGAGCCAGGTGGGTCTTGCCGGTGCCGGGCGCGCCTTCGAACAGCAGACCCCGGCGCGGCGTACCGCCCATCTGGGTCGTGAAGGTCTTGTGGGCCAGGAACAGGTTGAGCGATCGCACGACATCTTCCTTGACCCCGTCGATGCCGACGACATCGGCCAGCCGGGTGGAGATCTGGTCGGCCCGGTAGACGACGTGCGGTGAGCGGCCGGTAAGCAGCTGCTGCCCGACCAGCATGGCGATCATCAGCGCGAAGAAGCCAAACACGACGAGCAGGAACGGATCGACGTGTGGCAGCGGGACGAAGTCGTCGGTTCGGTCCCAAGTCGAGGCCCGCCAGGACAGGACCGCGGCGACCGACAGCACGACGGCGGTCAGCTTGACCCAGCGGGCCCTTCGCCGGTCCTCACGGGTGCGACCGACGTCGGCGTGCTGCATCGAAAGCAGGCCACCGTCGGCGGTCTTGAGCAAGGTGTCGAAGGCGTTGCCTGGCGTGTCGGACACGGTTCGCTCCTCGGAACGGAAGGGACGGGCGTCGCCCCTTCGGCATGTCCCCAGTCTGGGCTTCGTCACCCAGCGTGACCAGCCCGCGGCGGAACATCACCCGATCGGCCTATCAAGGATGCTCCACAGGTGCGCCCGACCAATCCCGCCGACGTCGCGCGACCATCGACTACCGGTCTTCTTGCACCCCGGACCAGGCCCATCGGGTCCTGGCAAGCCCCGCCGCAGCCCGGGCGCGCCGACCTCCCAGTGGCGGCAGCGGGCGCCGACTGCCCGCGCTCAACTGGCCCAGGTGCTTGGTCAACACCGCAAGCGCCTCGTCCGGATAGGCCTGCGCCAACTCGGCTGCCTGGTCAGGGCGTCCCTGCGCCACCGAAGCATTGACGGCGTAGCTGTACCGCTCACGCAGCGAAAGCAGTTGACGTGCCACCGGGTCGGTGCTTGACGTCATGTTGGTCTCCATGACTGCTGCAACGACCCGTGTGCCGGCATCACTCCGGACTCGTCAGTGGCGTCTGTCTCCCTGGGTCCGCGACCGGGCGCCAGGCAGACATCCCTAGTCGGCATCCTCCAGGCGGAAACCGACCTTGAGGCCGACCTGGAACTGCGCGACGGCGCCGTCCTCGATATGCCCTCGGATCTCGGTCACCTCGAACCATTCCAGGTTGCGCAAGGTCTGGTTGGCCCGCGTCACGCCATTACGGATGGCCTGCTGCAGGCTCTCCGGTGAGCTGCCCACGATCTCGGTGACGCGATAGGTGTGGTCGGACACGACAGGCCTCCAGGTGGTCGATGACTGATCACACCGCCGAAGTGGGTCGCCGCACAACCCCCGGCCGGCGTGAGCAGGCAGCAACAGTCACAGGGGGAGGGTCAGGTACGTGCTGTTCGGGTCCGCGACATAGGTGCCGAATGGCTGGCAGGCGACGAATCCGTGCCGGCGGTGCAACCGTCGGGCCGGGGCGAAGAAGTCCTGTGAGCCGGTCTCCAAACTCAGCCGTTCGTAACCGCGTCGACGTGCCTCGTCGATCAGATGCGTCAGCAGGCGCGTCGCCACGCCTCGGCCGCGCGCGGCGGTCGACGTACGCATCGACTTGATCTCACCCTCGATGATCGAGAGCTCCTTCAGCGCCGCGGGCGGTTTGGCAACGTTGGCGCGATGGATGATGCAGATCGCACCGGAGGCACGCTGACCGCCCGTGAGCGGGAGCAGATCGAGTCATTCCTGCATGACACCAGGGTCGAGGTCTTGAGTCTGTTGGACGGGTTGACGCAGGAGAGGCCAGGCGGCGACTTGTCCCCTCGCAAACGACGCTGCTCGGGCTGGTCAAGCACGCCACCTTCGTCGAGCGCGAATAGTTCGACGTCGCGCTCGCCGGGCGTTCACGAGCTGAAATGGGCCTCCCGGACACGGCCGAGCAGAGCTTCATGCTGACCGCCGACGACACTGTGGTCTCAGTATCCGAGCTCTACCACCAGGCCTGGTCGGGCGCCGTTCTGGTTGCGGCGGACTGGGCCCTGGACGACCTGGCGCTGCACAACCGCAGAGGGCCGGTCTCCCTTCGCTGGATCTCCTTGCACCTGATCCGCGAGCTTGCCCGGCACGTCTTGCCAGCCGGCGAGCGGAGGGTGATCCGATGTCCTCGTCCCGCGCGACGATCATTTGGCGGCACCGCTTACAAGGCATCTGGATGGACGCATCGACTCCTTGGGTGGGTGAGTGGGACTGTCCGTCGCCGACGGCGTCCGGGGGCGGTCAGTCGATCCCTGAGAACAGATCCTGCTCGCGACCGTGCGGACCGTCGACCGGTCCGGCCTCCCCGTGCGCAAGGACGTAGTACTCAACCCCCATCGCCCGCTGCCCCACATTGTTGGACAGTGCGAAAAACGGTCCGTCGACGGCGATCTGGGTCTTGTGAGCGCGCATCGCCGCGACCTTGGCGTCGAGCTGATCGCGGGCGTCGATCTCGGTCGTGACGGCCTCGTCGGGGATGCCGAAGGGCAGGTCGTCGGCCGAGTCCACCCCGAAGAAGTTGGTCTGTCCGCTGGCTTTGAGTTGGTCGATCCCGGCCTGCAGGACGCTCTTGGGAAATGCTGAGTGGTAGAGCTTGCTGGCCCGCCAGGTCTCCCCCAACTCAGGCGCGTACGTCGGGTCGCCCGCGGCGTCGAACGCAGCGGTCGCCACCCGGTGCGCCTGGATGTGGTCCGGGTGGCCGTAGCCGCCCCGCTCGTCGTAGGTCACCACCACCTGCGGCCGGACCTCGCGCACAGTACCGACGAGATCCCTGACGGCTTCGGTGAAGTCGGCCTGCCAGAAGACGTCGGGCCGGTCGTTCTGCGGGGTCCCGATCATCCCGCTGTCCCGCCACCGGCCTGGCCCTCCGAGGAAGCGGTGGTCGGTCACCCGCAACGCCTCGCAGGCCGCGGCCAGCTCGCCGATCCGGTGCTGGCCGAGCCCGTCGTCCTTGTCGCTCGCCAGGTGTTCCAGCTCCGGGACGAGGATCTCCCCCTCCTCACCGAGGGTGCAGGTGACCAGGGTGACCAGGGCCCCCTCCGCGGCATACCGCGCCATCGTCGCCCCGGTGCCGATCGTCTCGTCGTCCGGATGGGCGTGGACGAGGAGCAGCCGGCGCGGATGGTCCAGCGGCGTGATGTCGACGTGCTCGGCCGCGCCATCCACCGCGGTCGCGGCCTCGTCGAGGACGGCCTGGTCGGCGTCGACCACAAGCGGCTCGGAAAGCAGGGGCAGGGTTGCATCCGACATGCGCCGAGCCTAGGACCAACAGGTCCGCCGTGGCAGGGTGAACCCGGTGAGGCGACGGCTGCGGTGAACCCGGTCCAGGCGCCCTTCCCGATCGAAGCGCCCTATCGCGTCGTGCCGGCACCCCGTCCGCTGGGGGACGCTGCCCACGTCGTCCTGGATGACGCCTGGCCGGCCGCGGTGACCCGCCGGCTGGAGCGGCTGCGCACCGATGCCGGCGGCGTGCTGGTGTTCGACGGACCGATCCGGCCGGGGCTCGCCGAGGCGCTCCGGCAGGCCTGGTCGCTGCTGCCGGTCCCCCGCTCGGGCGATGTCGTCGCGCTCCCCCATCTCGGCGTCGAGGTCGACCTGGGCCGACTCCGGTCCCGGCGTACGGCGTCGTGCGACCTGCCCGAGGCACAGGACGCCGTGCTCGGCCGGACCGGGCTCGACCTGCTCGTCGTCGGCTGGCTGCTGGCCTGCAGTGCGGACCTCGTGGTGCTGCGCCGGGCCGGGCCGGCCGCAGTGGTCGCCGAGCTGCTGGCGGTGGCCTTCCCGAGCGGCTGGCCACCGCGGGAGCGGGCCGGAGCGTCGCTCGCCGAGCTGCACCGGCCGGTCGCGGACGGTGCCCGGCTCCAGCGCGCGACACCCGCCCTGTCCGAGGCCCTGCTGACCAAAGGCCCCTACCTGCAGCATGTCTGGGGGCTCGATCCGTCGGGTCGCCTCGACCGGGACCCGTCCGCGCCGGACGCGTCGGACGACGGCGATGTGCCGGCGTCGCAGTGGTGGCTGCGGGTGGAGCGGCAGACCACCCTGCCGCTCGGCGATCGGGCGCTGTTCGTCATCCGGCCCTACCTGGTCCCGCTGGTCGCACTCGACGGGCGGCAGCGGTCAGTCCTCGCGGCCGCGGTCAGCTCGATGTCACCAGCATCGGTTGCCTACAAGGGGATCACCGACGTGCGCGACGAACTGCTCGGCTGGCTTCAGTTGAGCGACGGGTCATCGGGATAGCTCGCGACCATGGCGAGCGGCATCTCCTGTCGGCGCAGCACCTGTCGCCACAGCAGCTCCGGCGCAGCCGTGAATGCATCCCCGGGCAGCGCATCGAGCACCCACCAGGCACCCTCGGCCACCTCGCCCTCCAGCTGCCCGGACGACCAGCCGGCGTAGCCCGCGAACAC
>JAYTOZ010000251.1:0-2907 GCA_043747515.1 Frankiales bacterium
TCGCTGGCACCCGAGGTCATCTGCCGCTCCGCCGGTGTCGCCCTGACGGTCCTGGACTCGACCCACCCGGATCAGGTCCGCACCGCGTTGGCCGGTGACCTCGCCGCCACGGTCGTCGTCGTGTCCAGCAAGAGCGGCGGCACACTGGAGACCGACAGCCAGCGGCGCGCCTTCGTGACGGCGTTCAGCGCGGCCGGGATCGACCCGGCCCGCCGGATCGTCGTGGTGACCGACCCCGGCTCGCCGTTCGCGGGGCTCGCGCGGGACGAAGGCTACCGAGCGGTGTTCCTCGCCGACCCGCACGTCGGCGGCCGCTACAGCGCACTGACGGCGTTCGGGCTCGTCCCCTGCGCGCTGGCCGGCGCCGACGTCGGCCGCCTCGTCGAGGACGCCGCAGCGCTCGCCCCGACGCTCGGCGCGGACGACGGGCCGGCCCTGCTGCTCGCCAGCGCCCTCGGCGCCGGTGGCCTCGCCGGCCGCGACAAGGTCGTGCTCGACGCCGCCGGCTCGGAGTTGCTCGGCTTCGGGGACTGGGCCGAGCAGCTCATTGCCGAGTCGACCGGCAAGCACGGCAGGGGCCTGCTCCCGGTCGTCGTCGGGCCGGGCGCCCCGGAGCTCGCCGAGCCCGCAGCCGACGTGCACGTCGTCCGGATCGGCGGCCCGGTGCCAGCCGCCGGTACTGCCGTCGGCGGTCCGCTCGGCGCGCAGTTCCTCGCCTGGGAGTACGCCGTGGCAGTAGCCGGCCGGGTCCTCGGCATCGATCCGTTCGACCAGCCCGACGTGGAGAGCGCCAAGCAGGCCGCCCGGGGCCTGCTCGACACTCGGCCCGGGCCAGATCCGGCCGCCTTCGTCGACGGCGCCGTCGAGGTGCGCGGCACCACCGGCCTGCTCGACGGCGCCAGCACCTTGCAGCAGGCCGTGGCGGCGCTGCTCGCGACCCTCGACCCGAAGGGCTACCTGTCCGTGATGGCCTATCTCGACCGACAGCGAGACGCTGCGCTCGCCGACGTCCGGGCGGCGCTGTCCCGGCGTACCGGCCGGCCGGTGACCTTCGGGTGGGGACCGCGCTTCCTGCACTCGACCGGACAGTTCCACAAAGGCGGCCCGGCCATCGGCTCGTTCCTGCAGCTGACCGGCGCCGTCACCGAGGACCTCGCGATCCCGGACCGGCCCTTCACCTTCGGCGAGCTGATCACCGCGCAGGCCTCCGGCGACGCGACCGTGCTGGCCGAGCACGGCCGGCCGGTCCTGCGGCTGCACCTGAGCTCCCTCGCCGGTCTCGACCAGGTCGTGACGGCGCTGTCGTGAGCAGCAACCCGCTGCGCGGCCCGCGCGACCGCCGGCTCCCGCGGGTGCCGACCCCGTGCGCGCTGGTGGTCTTCGGCGTGACCGGTGATCTGGCCCGCAAGAAGCTGATCCCGGCCGTCTACGACCTCGCCAACCGCGGGCTGCTCCCGCCTGGGTTCGTGTTGCTCGGCTTCGCCCGGCGTGACTGGGGCGACGGGGAGTTCGAACAGATCGCCAAGGCGGCCGCCCGCAAGGGGGCGCGGACGGAGTTCCGCGAAGAGGTCTGGCAGCGCCTGTCGGAAGCCACGAAGTTCCTGCCCGGGTCGTTCGACGACGACGCGGCCTTCGACCAACTCGCCCAGATGCTCAAGGATCTCGACGCGAGCCACGGCACCGGCGGCAACGCAGCGTTTTACCTGTCGATCCCGCCGAACGCCTTTCCCACCGTGCTCAAGCAGATGCAGCGCACCGGCATGGCCGACAACCGCGAGACGCAGAGCTGGCGCCGGGTGGTCGTCGAGAAGCCGTTCGGTCACGACCTGCCGAGCGGCATCGCGCTGAACCACCTTGTCGACGAGGTGTTCACCGCCCAGGACGTCTTCCGGATCGACCACTATCTCGGGAAAGAGACCGTCCAGAACCTGCTGGCCCTGCGTTTCGCCAACACGTTGTTCGAGCCAATCTGGAACGCCCACCACATCGACTCGGTGCAGATCACGATGGCCGAGGACGTCGGGATCGGCAGCCGGGCCGCGTTCTACGAGGAGACCGGTGCGGCCCGCGACGTGCTGCAGAACCACCTGCTGCAGCTGCTCGCCCTCACCGCGATGGACGAGCCGGTCAACTTCGACGCCGAGTCGCTGCGCACCGAGAAGCGCAAGGTCCTCGGGGCGATCTGCCTGCCCAAAGACCTCACCCGGTACGCCGTACGCGGGCAGTACGACCATGGTTGGCTCGCCGGCGAACGGGCCAGGGGCTACCGCGCCGAAGACGGCGTCGCCCCCGACTCGCGCACCGAGACCTACGCCGCGGTCCGCCTCGACGTCGACACCAGGCGGTGGGCCGGCGTGCCGTTCTACCTGCGGACCGGCAAACGACTCCCCCGCCGGGTGACCGAGATCGGCATCGTGTTCCGCAAGGCGCCGCACCTGCCGTTCAGCCGGTCCGACACCGAGGAGCTCGGCGCCAACCAGCTCGTCGTACGCGTGCAGCCCGATGAGGGCGTGACGCTGCGGTTCGGCTCGAAGGTGCCCGGCACGACGATGGAGGTCCGCGACGTCGCGATGGACTTCCTCTACGGCGAGGCGTTCACCGAGAACTCCCCCGAGGCCTACGAACGCCTCCTGCTCGATGTGCTGCTCGGCGACGCGTCGCTGTTCCCACGCAACGAGGAGGTCGAGGAGAGCTGGCGGGTGATCGATCCGATCGAGGAGCTGTGGCGCAACTCCGCCGACGGGCCTGAGCGCTACCGGGCCGGTGAGTGGGGCCCGCGCGGCGCCGACGAGATGCTGGCGCGCGATGGCCGGCAGTGGCGGCGGCCGTGACCACCCTGTGGGACACGACCGGCACCGACGTCGTCAAGGCATTGGCGGCGGAGCGGCGGCAGGCCGGTTCGGTGTC
>JAYTOZ010000252.1:0-4199 GCA_043747515.1 Frankiales bacterium
ACGCCTCGCCATACTTATTCTTACAATTCTCCGCCGACGCATCCCAAAACCCGGTGTGCGCATCCAACACAAACTTGCCGTCCTTCATGCCAAACTCCTCATCTGCAAAGCCAACATCGGGCGGACCCGCCCGTGACAAGACGTGCCGGAGGTTCCGCCGGCGGCGGTCCCTGCGGTCATGCGGTCGGGATGCCCGAAGGCCGGACCATGCCCTCGGCGAGATCGCCGAAGCCCGGCGCGATGATCGCGCCGGCCTGGCCGACGACCTCCTCGGCTACCAGCACCTCCGTGGTCAGCACCAGGGCGGCGATCGAGGCGGCGCTGCGCAGCGCCGAGCGGGTCACCTTGGCCGGGTCGATGACGCCCTGCTCCATCAACAGGCCGTACTCCCCCGTCAGGGCGTTCAGGCCCCAGCCGGGCACCCCTGCCCGCACCTTCGCGACAACCTCGTCACCGTCGAACCCGGCGTTCCAGGCGATGCAGCGCAGCGGCTCGGCCAGTGAATCCCTGACGATGGCCGCGCCGATCGCGACGTCGCCGGTCAGGGTCAGGTTGTCCAGGACGTGCTCGGCCTGGACCAGGGCGGTCCCGCCACCGGCGACGATCCCCTCCTCCACCGCGGCCCTGGTCGCTGACAGCGCGTCGTCGACGCGGTGTTGCTTCTCGGTGAGCTCGACAGTGGTCGCCGCCCCGACGCGGATGACGGCGACGCCACCGGAGAGCTTGGCCAGCCGGTCCTGGATCCGGTCCTTGTCGCGGTCCATCTCCGACCGCTCGTACTCCACCTTGAGTTGTGCGATTCGCTGATTGATCTGGTCCGGGGTGCCCGCGCCGTCGATGATCGTCGTGGTGCTCTCGGTCACGGTGACCCGACGGGCCCGGCCGAGCGCCTCAAGTGGCATCTCCTCAAGGGTCAGGCCCGCCTCGGAGCTGACGACCCGGCCGGCTGTGAGGGTTCCAATGTCCTCGAGCTCAGCCAGCCGACGGTGGCCGAACCCGGGAGCCGTCACCGCGACCGACTGGAAGGTGCCGTGCACCGTGTTGGTGACCAGCATCCCGAGCGCTCCGCCGTCGACGTTCTCGGCCACGATCAGCAGGGGACGGCGGGCCTTCATCACCTTCTCCAGCAGCGGCATGAGCGTCTGGACCTGGCTGATCTTCTCCGGCGTCAGCAAGATGTAGACGTCGTCGTAGACCGCCTCCATCCGGGCCTGGTCGGTGACCATGTACGGCGAGATGTAGCCCCGGTCGAACTGCAGGCCCTCGACGAAGTCGAGCTCGAGGTCGACGGTGGGCGACTCCTCCACCGTGACGATGCCCTCGCGGCCGACCCGGTGCATCGCCTCGGCGATCACGTCGCCGATGGCCGTGTCGTTGTTGGCCGAGATGCCCGCGACGTGCGCGAGCTGCTCCTTGGTCGTCACCTCCACCGACTGCCGCCGGATCTCGGCGCCCACCAGCTCGACGGCCTGCTCGATCCCGCGCTTGAGCTGGATCGGGTTGGCGCCGGCCTCGACGGCCCGCATCCCGCGGCTCACCATCTCCTGCGCGAGCACGGTCGCGGTCGTCGTACCGTCGCCGGCTACCTCGTTGGTCTTGGTCGCCACCTCCTTGACGAGCTGCGCGCCCATGTTGTCAAAGGGGTCCGACAGGTGAATCTCGCGGGCGATCGTCACGCCGTCGTTCGTGATCGTGGGTGGGCCGGTCAGTTTCTCCAGCACGACATTGCGGCCCTTCGGCCCGAGCGTCACTTTCACCGCGCTCGCGAGCACGTCCACGCCGGTCTCGAGGTGACGGCGGGCTGCCGGCCCCAAGCGGAACACCTTCGCCATGCGATTTCTCCTTATTCGGTTTCCGAGCACACACCTGCTGCGGACGCCTGGGACGGTCCGGTCCGTGGTGTGACGGACCGGACCGCCCCAGACGGGTCAGGCGGTCAGCTCACCTCGACGAGGTCGAAGCCGATGTAGTCCGCTGCGTCCTCGGGGTTGGCGAACAGCAGCACGCGGTCGTCCAAGTGCACCATCCGGCCGTAGTGCGTCGACATGACCTCCTCGAACGCCGACTCGTCGAATTCGATGCCGGTGGCCTCGGCGAGCTCGTCGTAGTCGAAGTCCATCTTGGTCTTGCCGTCGACCCGGATCATGGCCGGCAGGATGCGGATGACGACATCCTTCTTGCGCCCCATCACCTCGGCGACGACCTGGCCGACCTGGTTGTTCATCAGCGTCACACCACACTCGTTCGACCGGCTGCGGTCAACCGCACCGAATTCCGCGCTCATGCGCCCAGCTCCTTGGTCTCGAGGCCCAGCTCGGTCAGCAGCGCCGAAGTGCGCGTGACCGCATTACGCAGTGACGTCTCGAACGTCACGACCTTCTCGGTGGGCTGCGACCAGATCGGCTGCAGGAGCCGGACAGCGGCCAGCACCTCCGGGACGTAGGCGTCAAGCCAGCTGTTGATCATGGCGACGTTGGCCTTGCCGTGCTCGCCGTCGTTGACCAGCATCGTGACGAGGGCCTTGGTGTAGCGCAGGTCGCGAACGAAATCGTTCTCGCCGGCCCCGATGATCACTGGGGTGACGTAGTCGCCGTTCACGGCGGCCAGTTGCTGGACGAAGCCGCTGCGGAACGTCTCGCCGACGAGCGGCTCGAAGACCAGGTTGGTCAGGATGACCGCCTTGGCCCAGTCCTCGATGGCGGTCAGCCCCTCGACGGTGCGCCGGATCCCCTGCCAGGCCGGGTCGTTGTTCCACGTCTCGATGTGAGCCTTGTCGTCGAACGACTCCAGCTCGTCGCCGACCTCGAGGTTGTACAACACGAGGTCCTGGGCGAACCGCAGGCGGTGGACGGAGTTCACGCAGATGGCGTTGTTGAGCATGTTGGTCGGAGCATTGCGCTGGGCGGGCACGAACACATGCATGCCGAGGCCCTGCTCGATGTGCATCCACGCGCCGACGTGCTGCGCCACGACCTTGGTCCACGAGGCGTTCCAGCCGGCGTAGGCGCCGGCTGACTTGGCGTTCTCCAGGTTCTGGGCGATCTGCCGCACGATGTTCGCGTTGTTGCGGAAGATCGTCTGCTCCCACTCCTCGTTGGGGTCGCGGAACTGGTGCCAGTCACTGGACTTCAGCGCGGTCCAGTCCTTGGGGTAGCCGCCGGGACCGTCGGCGAAGCCGTACAGCCAACCCTGTGTCAGGTGCCGCTCGGGGTCGACCTGGACGTCGAAGGTGACGTCCTCGTAGGTCGTGGCCCGAAGCTTGGCCGGGGTGAAGTAGTTGTAGCTCCGACTGGTCGAGCTGGGGAACTCGAGCGCTCCCGCCTCGGAATCGGTGAAGACGGTCTTGGGAACGCTGCGCACTGTCGGCGCTTTGGTCCTGGTTGCCACGGTGTGTCCCTCCTGACGCCTTGCGCGACGGTCGCGCTGCGGCTCCTGCGTCGTGCTGCCTGCCGTGCCACTCCGGTCGCCTACTCCTCCGAACCTGCTGTGGTCGTAAATTTGTCGAAGAAGATCCGCTTCTCGTCGGCCCCCTTGGCCACCAGGACAGCGATCGCGGCGTCGATCATCGGGGGAGGTCCGCACAGGTAGAGGTCGGCGTCAGCCAGGTCGCCCTCGCTCCGGTCCAGGACATCGGTGACGAAACCGGTCTCACCGGTCCAGCCGCTGTCGGGGAGATCGTGGGACAGCGCCGGCACGAAGGACAGGCTCGGCAGGTGCTCACCAAGCGCTGCGAGTTCGGCGAGATGGAACAGGTCCGCCTCGGTCCTGGCACCGTAGTAGTAGGTGGCCGGCCGGTCGATGCCCTGTTCGGCCATCGCGGTGAGCAGCGAGACGATCGGGGCCATCCCGGCACCGCCACCGATGAAGATCAAGCGAGCGGTCGACTCGCGCAGAACGAAGGTGCCGTATGGGCCCTTGACGGCAAGCTCCTGCCCGACCGGCAGCCCCTCCTCCAGCAGCCCGGAGAAATGGCCACCCGGGTAGCACTTGATGAAGAACTCGAGCTCGTTGTCCGCGGTCGGCGTGTTGGCCATCGAGAACGACCGGTGCGACGTCGTACCGGGGATGGTGATGTCGACGTACTGCCCTGGCAGGAAGGCAACTTCCCGCGGCTCGACCAGATCGAGCACCAGGCGACGGATGTCATGCGTGAGGGCCTCGTTGACCCGCACCGTCGTCGCGAGCTCCTGGATGGGGAT
>JAYTOZ010000253.1:0-6448 GCA_043747515.1 Frankiales bacterium
CACGTCCAAGGCCTAGGTCCAACGAACGATACGCATTGTGATCTCCCTTCCTTTGGGCGATATTCCCTCTTGCCACGTTGTAGATTCAGGTCCAACGAACGATACGCATTGTGATCTCCCTTCTTTTGGTGATATTCCCTCTTGCCGCGTTGTCGTTTTTAGGTCCAACGAACGATACGCATAAAAGATCTTCCTCCTCTCGGCCTACTTGTCGGCGGACCGTTTGGCGTACTGCGTGTGACCATACGGCTGCACACAGTTTCTCCGCTAGTACGCAAACCTCCCAAAAACCCTAAATTTCACATTTTTCTGCGAAGTTCACCCATTCGTGGTTCCAGAGCAGCTGGCTTGTTGCCGATGGCGGCGCGGCCGGTGCCTCAGCGCAGGCCGGCGAGGAGGTTCGCTCGAGCGAAGACGGCATCGAGCATCGGCTCGGTCAACCGGCCCGTGAACGTGTTCTGCTGACTGACGTGAAAGCACCCCAAGACGGTGGGTCCGTTTGGGAATCCGACCTCGACGCCGTGTCCAAATGCTGGGCGGCGGGTTGGCACCGCCATGCCGGCGGTCCGTAGCGCCGAGAATGCGGCGTTCCATCCGAACGCGCCGAGCACCACGATGACGCGCACCGACGGCAAGACGAAGCGCAGTTCCCGGACCAGCCACGGGGCGCAGGCGTCGCGTTCTTCGGGTGTGGGCTTATTCGCCGGCGGGGCACACCGGACCGGAAGGGAGATCCGCGTGTGCAGCAGCTGTTGCCCGTCGTCAGCGCTCGTCGAGGTCGGCAACATGGCCAGACCGGCGCGGTACAGCGCCGAGAACAGCCAGTCGCCACTGCGGTCGCCGGTGAAGATCCGGCCGGTCCGGTTGCCACCGTGCGCCGCCGGCGCGAGCCCGAGGATCAGCACCCGGGGTTTGTCACAGCCCCAGCCGGTGACCGGCCGACCCCAGTACACCTGCTCGGCGTACGAGGCCCGCTTGATCTCGGCGACCTGCTCGCGCCACGCGACCAGACGCGGGCAGGCCCGGCAGACCGATGACCGCCCGTCCAGGTGCGCCAGGCTAGGCGCGCTGTCGGCGAGGTGCACGACGTCCTGCGCGTCGTGGGCGACCGGCGTCGTGGCAGTGGCACGGTCGGTTGGGAACCCGGAACCGGGAACGATCACCATCCCGGCACCCTCCCACAGCGCCGGGTCGCTCATCGGTCGCCACCTCCGGCCGCTGCTCCAAGGCGCGATACCGAGGACCACGACCACAACAGCAGCAAAGCGGGGGCGCAACCATGGTTCGCGCCCGCCGCCGAGCGTGCAGACACAGAGGCCAGGCTCCGCTTCCCCGCTGTTCTGGTCGCCGAGCCGGGTAGCCGCCAGCTCCCAACATCAGTCCACTCCGGTGATCCACGGAAACTTGGGCACCTCAACAGAGATCATCCGGGTGCCCCGGCTTCCGTGAATCACCCGAAGCCGGGGACGTGGACGGCACCGGCACCGGCACAGGCAGAGGCACAAACGCCGGCACCGAACTGTCAGGGGGCGCTCGTCCCCGCCCGGCCGTAGCGGTCTTCCAGACGGACCACATCGGTCAACTGCGTGGTCGACGCCTCGAGCAACACGGTGTCCTCAAGGGCCGTCACGCGGTGGCGGGTAAAAGGCACGAGGTGGATGGACTCCCCCGGCTCGAGGTCGAACTCCTCAAGGGCGTCCTCGTGCCGGCCGACCTCGACCCGCAACCGGCCGGACTGCACCGAGATGACCTCTTCCTTCTGCTCGTGATACTGCAGCGAGAGGGCGTGACCCTTGTTGACGTGCATCGCCTTGCCGCAGAATCGGCCGTCGACGAGGGCGAACAACTCCTCGTGCCCCCACGGCTTGTCGGTACGTCGTACAGCGCTGACCCAGTCCGCCTTGCTCATCGTGCTGCTCCTGCTCCGTGAGACCTAGCCATGCTCCAGGCGATGCCGTCCAGAATGTCGGCCTCACTGACCAACACCTCGGACAACCCGAGGCGATCCATGATCGTGCGCAATACCAGCGCGCCGCCACCGATGACGTCGACCCGGCCGGGATGCATGACCGGCAGGGCGCCCCGCTCCACGCGGCGCATGGCCAACAGCCGCGCGGTCGTCGCGCGCACCTGTGCTGCGCTGATCCGTGACAAATGGATTGCCGTCGCGTCGTACGACGCGAGGTCGAGCGCTACGGCTGCGACGGTCGTGACGGAGCCCGCGAGGCCGATGGCCGTGCGGGCCTGCTCGACGGGCACCACTGCCCGGACCAGGGCGAGCGCTGCATCGACATCAGCCTCAGCTGCGGCGATCTGTGCCGCGGTCGGCGGGTCGTCGACGAGATGGCGTTCGGTCAGCCGGACGCAACCGACGTCGACGGAGATTGCGGCCTCGACGGCCCGGGTGCCGAGCACCAGCTCGGTGGAGCCACCGCCGATGTCCATCACCAGGAAGGGGCCGTCGGCGGGGTCGAGATCTCTTGTCGCACCGAGGAAGGACAGCTCGGCCTCCTGCTCACCGGACACGACCTCGGGCGTCACGCCGAGCGTGTCCTGGACCATTGCGGCGAAGTCGGCGCGGTTGCGGGCGTCGCGGGTCGCGCTCGTCGCGACCATGCGGGTGCGCTCGACCCCGAGCCCGGCGCAGACGGCCGCATAGTCCTGCAGCGCGGCCCGGGTCCGCGCCAGCGCCTCGGGGGCCAGCTCGCCGGTGCGGTCGACGCCCTGCCCGAGCCGAACCACCCGCATCTCCCGGTGCAGGTCGCGTTGCTCGCCGCCGACCAGGTCGGCGACCAGCAGGCGCACCGAGTTGGTGCCGCAGTCAACGGCGGCAACCCTCATGAACGGGTCCGCTTGCCGGGCAGCGCGCCGGAGTCCGGGTCGACGCACGGGCCGCGAACCGACCAGTCCTCGAGCAACGCGAGCGCCTCGTCGCCGAACGGATTGATGCCGGGGCCGGCGGCGAGCGAGTGCGCAACCAGCACGTGCAGGCACTTGACCCGGACCGGCATCCCGCCCTGCGCAGGCACGCCGGTCAGGACCTCGTGCGCGTCGCGCCGGGCGACGTAGTCCTGCGCGGCCCCCTCGTAGCGGGCCGCCAATGCCGGGTCCTCGGCGAGCCGCCCGGTCATCTCCCGCATCAGGCCGCTCGACTCGAGCGTGCCGATCCGAGCCGCAAGGCGGGGGCAGGTGAGGTAAAACAGCGTCGGGAACGGCGTGCCGTCCTCGAGCCGCGGGCTCGTCTCGACGACATCGGGCAGGCCGCACCCGCAGCGGTGTGCGACGGACCGCATCGCCCGGGCCGGGCGACCGAGTTGCAGTCCGACAGCAGCTCGGTCGCGCGGGACCGGCCCGCTCACCCGCCGGTCCGGTCGGCAGCCCGGACACTGCCCCACAGCTGGGAGTACCACGGCGCCGCAGAGCCCCCGGCCGGTTGACTGCGCCCCTTCGGACCGGCCGGCCCTGGCGCGGCGGCCGAGCCCAGGACGACGTACGCCGTCTCGCCGGGCAGGACGTAGTGCAGGCGTAGCCGGGCCTGCGACCGGACATAGGCCGCGTCCTGCAGCTGGCCCTGCTGCTGTTCGAGCGAAGCGACCCGCTCCCGCTGGGCAGCCTGAGTGGCCACGGCGGCCGCGATCGCGCTGCGCTGGGAGAGGTACTCCCGCAACGGCAGCGCGCCGCTCACGACCAGCGCGCAGACGACGAGGCCGAACACCGCCGCCCTGGTCGTCAGCCCGGCCCGTCGGCCGGCGGCCTGTCCCGGCGTACGACGGGGGGTGCCGACCGACCGTCGGCGGCGACCTGGTCCGGGGGCCGGACGGGAGGAGGGCGGCACGGCTTAGACGGTGCCCTGGGAGCGCTCGCGTCCGGCGAAGCGCGGGAACGCGCCGGCGCCTGCGTAGCGAGCCGCGTCGTCGAGCTCCTCCTCGATGCGCAGGAGCTGGTTGTATTTCGCGACCCGCTCGGACCGGGCCGGCGCACCGGTCTTGATCTGTCCGCAGTCGGTGGCAACCGCGAGATCAGCGATCGTGGTGTCCTCGGTCTCGCCGGACCGGTGGCTCATCATGCAGCGGTAGCCGCTGCGGTGGGCCAGGCTCACCGCGTCGAGCGTCTCGGTGAGGGTGCCGATCTGGTTGACCTTCACGAGCAACGCGTTGGCGCAGCCCTTGCCGATGCCCTCGGCCAGCCGGGTGGGGTTGGTGACGAACAGGTCGTCACCAACGATCTGTACCTGCGTGCCGAGCAGCGCGGTCATCTGCGCCCAGCCGTCCCAGTCCCCCTCGTCAAGCGGGTCCTCGATCGACACGATCGGGTACGACGAGACGAGATCGGCGTAATAGGTGATCATCTCATCAGAGGTCTTGAGCGATCCCTCGAACCGGTAGCCGTCGGCGGAGTGGAACTCGCTGGCGGCGACGTCGAGGGCCAGGGCGATGTCTCGGCCGGGGGTCAGCCCGGTGGAGCCGACCGCTTCGAGGATCAGGTCGAGGGCATCTCGGTTGGTCGGCAGGTTGGGGGCGAAGCCGCCCTCGTCCCCGACGCTCGTCGCCAGGCCGCGGGCCTTGAGCACCGACTTCAGCGAGTGGTAGACCTCCACGCCCATCCGCAACGCCTCGGCGAACGTCGCCGCGCCGATCGGGGCGACCATGAACTCCTGCACGTCGACGTTGGTGTCGGCGTGCGCACCGCCGTTCAAGATGTTGAGCATCGGCACCGGCAAGACGTGGGCGTTCGGGCCGCCGAGGTAGCGGAACAACGACAGGCCGTGTGAGTCGGCCGCCGCGCGGGCCACCGCAAGGCTCACCCCGAGGATCGCGTTGGCACCGAAGTGGCTCTTGTCCGGGGTGCCGTCGAGGTCGATCATCGCCTGGTCGATGATCCGCTGCTCGCTGGCCTCGGTGCCGATGAGCTCGGGCGAGATCGCGTCGTTGACGGCCTGCACCGCCCGGTGCACGCCCTTGCCGCCGTAACGCTCACCGCCGTCACGCAACTCGACCGCCTCGAACGCGCCGGTGCTGGCACCGCTGGGCACGGCGGCACGCGCGAAGGTGCCGTCGTCGAGGGCCACCTCGACCTCGATGGTGGGGTTGCCGCGCGAGTCGAGGATCTCGCGGGCGCCGACGGCCTCGATGGAGGGCACGGTGCTCCTGCCGGACATGGACGATGGGGCTCCACGAGCCTACCGAGGCTGGTTGCGGCGCTCGCTCAGGCGCGCCACACACGGGCGCCCGGGCGCAGCACACCCGCGCCCGTCGGGCGCAGATAGAAGCCGCGCATGCCCCGGTCGAGGTCGTCCAGGACCACCCGCAACTCATCGTCCACCTCCAGGCCGTCCCTGCGCAGGACCCAACGGCCGAACTCCACACAGGGCGGCGCCGCCATCACGCCGGTGACCTCGACCGGGCGGCCGTCCAGCTCGAGCCAGAGTTGACCGCCGAGATCGTCTGCGGTCAGGGGACCCTGGGTGTCGAGCAGCACGTTCTCACCCGCGACACCGTCGACCAGATGCGATCCGTAGCGGGCGCGCAGTTGTTCATAATGCGCCCTGGGCAGGACCGACAGGCCGTTGACCAGCCGGACATTGCGGCTGGCCGGGTGGTCGGCGTGGTGCAGGTCGACGATCCGCTCGTCGCGGAGCACCCCGACACAGCCGCGCTCGTCGACCTCGAGCGCGTCGACCTCCAGCAGGGGCGCGGGATCGTAGTGACCCGAGCCGGACGGGCGGGGCTTGAGCGGGGAGCGCTGCACCTGCAGCCGGGCGACGGTCGCGAAAGGGGTCACGACGGCATCGTCGCACCGCGCAACGATCATCTGGTGGCTCGTCCGGGTCAGGTGATCATCGTGCGGCGCAGCGCGGGGCCGCGCCTCGACACCGTCCAAGGACCATCAGCACCGGCCTGGATGATCTGTGCGCAGGTGGGGGGCGGGTCAGGCCCAGCGCCGCGCCCAGTCTTGCTCGCTGAGCCCGGCGGGGTCAGCACCGTCCCGGCGTACGTCGTGCTCGGTGCGGGCCAGCCGGTCACGGTGTTCCCGGGCGACCACGCGCAGCGCCGCCTCGGGGTCGACGCCTTGCTCACGGCACCGCGCGACCAGGGCCCACAAGTCGCCGCCGAGCCCGTCGTAGCTACCCGTCGGGGCGCCGAGGCGGGCACCCCGTCGCTGGAGTTTCGCGGCCAGCAGCAGGGCCGGCTGCGACAGGGGGACGCCGTCGGTGACCGAAGTGCGGCCCTTCTCGGCAGCCTTCTGCGCCTCCCAGCTGCCCTCCAGGTCGTCCGCGCTGGCGCCGGCGAAGACGTGCGGATGACGCCGGACCAGCTTGTCCACGAGATCACCTGCGACGTCGTCGATCAAGAAGACGTCGTCGACAGACTCCTGGGCCAGCCTGGCGTGGAAGACGACCTGCAGCAGCACGTCCCCCAGCTCCTCACGCAGACCGGTCCGGTCGCCG
>JAYTOZ010000254.1:0-12727 GCA_043747515.1 Frankiales bacterium
GCGGTCGAAGACCAGCTGCCACAGCAGGGCGTCCTCACCCGGCACCCGGCGGCCGACGAGCCGGACGGCGCCACGAGGATCGAGCCGCCGGCGGTCGGACCACGCGACGCTGGAGGTGACCCGGGCACGGACCACCTCGGCGAGGGCGGCGTCCTGTTCGATGGTGAAGGCCTGCTCGCGACCGGTGCCCTCGACCTCGGCGACCTCGGTGACCGTCAGCACCGGCTGGCGCCAGGTGGCTTTCTCCACCATGACCCAGTCCATGGACGTCCCGCCCGGGAGCAGCAGCCGCGTCGGGGTCGCCACGAGGGCCGCGCCGTCGCCGGTCAGCCCCCAGGCCAGCCGACGCTCCCCTGGCAGCAGCGCGACCGAGCGCACGACGTCAGGCACCTGGAGGCGGCCCGGCAGCTTCACAGCCCGGTGATGCCGTGCTCGCGAAAGGCCCGGGCCGTGCGTTCGAGCCCGATCAGCTCGGCGTAGGTGCGGGTGTAGAGCTCAGCTTGCTCGACCGGGTTGATGCGCTGGAGACGACCTTTGAGCTCAGCGACCCGACGGGTCGCGGCGTGCATCTGCAGCTGGGTGAGCGTGACCTCGGCGTAGCGTGGTAGCTCCCAGTCGGTGTGCAACTCCTCGACGGCAAGCGCGGTGACCAGCGAGCGGATCGCGTCGTCCGGGCAGGCCTGCAGCAGCCGGCCCACCCACGCCTCCCCGCCGACGGCGGCGCTGACCCCGCCGATCTTGCGGATGGTCTCCTGCACCTGGCGAAGGCCGGGGTCGGTGAGGACCTCGTCGTGCAGCTCGTCGAAGATCGGGGCGACCGAGGTGGGCGACTGCACCGCGAGCTTGAGAGCCTCCCGCTCGAGCCGGAGCAGCGCGGCGTCGGCGCTCGCCGCAACTGGACGGCGACGCTGCTGCGATCCGATCCCCGGCACGTCGTGCCCGACCCGCTCGCGCACCGTCGCCTCGTCCATGCCGAGCCAACCGGCCAGCCGGCGCGCGTACTCCATCGCGAGCGCCCGATTCTTGATCTTCGCAACGAGAGGGGCCGCGCTCGACAGCGCCTGGACGCGGCCCTCGGCACTGTCCAGGTCGTAGCGCGCCAGCGCAGCCTTGACAGCGAACTCGACCAGCGGCACCCGGGCCGCCACCAGGTCGCGCACCGCCGTGTCGCCCCTGGCCAGTCGCAGCTCGCACGGGTCCATCGAGCCGGGCGACACCGCGATGAAGGTCTGGGCCACGAAGCGCTGATCGTCACCGAACGCCTTGAGCGCGGCCTTCTGTCCAGCCGCATCGCCGTCGAAGGTGAAGACAACCTCGCCGCGGAACTCGTCCTGGTCCATCAGCAGCCGACGGATGACACCGATGTGGTCGGCGCCGAATGCCGTGCCGCAGGTCGCGACGGCGGTGGGCACCCCAGCGAGGTGGCAGGCCATCACGTCGGTGTAGCCCTCGACCACCACAGCCTGTCGCCGGCGGGCGATCTCCTTCTTGGCGAGATCCAGACCGTAGAGCACCGTCGACTTCTTGTAGATCGCCGTCTCGGGGGTGTTGAGATATTTCGGGCTGTCGTCGCCGGCGTCGGTCGAGAGTTTGCGCGCCCCGAAGCCGATGACGTCACCGCCGATGTCACGGATCGGCCAGACAAGGCGATAGCGGAAGCGGTCGATCGGCCCCTGCCGGCCCTCGCTGACGAGCCCGGCGGCGAGCAGCTCCTGCTGGCTGAACCCCCGCCCCCGCAGGTGCTTGACCAGGTTGTCCCAGCCCTGGGGGGCGAACCCCACGCCGTACACCGCGGCAGCGGAGCGGTCGAAGCCGCGCTCGGCCAGGAACTGCCGGCCGACACCCGCAGCCGGACCGTCGAGCTGTTCGACGTAGAACTCCGCGGCGAGCTTGTGCGCCTCGACGAGCCGGCTGCGCTGGCTGCCCTGCCGGCCGGCCGCCGACCCGCCCTGTTCGTACTGCAGGTCGACCCCGTAACGGCGGGCGAGGTGCTCGATCGCCTCGACGAAGCTGAGCTGATCGTGCTTGCGGACGAAGCTGATGACGTCGCCGGATTCGCCGCAGCCGAAGCACATGTAGTAGCCGACGACCGGGTTGACGTTGAACGACGGCGTCTTCTCGTCATGGAAGGGGCATAGGCCCTTGAGCCGGCCCCCGCCGGCCTGCTTGAGCTGGACGCCGCCCTCGCTGATCACGTCGGCGATATGCGCGCGCTCGCGAACCGTCACGACGTCCTCGTCGCGGATGCGACCGGCCACGGAGCTCCTCCCAGTGCTGTGCAGCCCCCGCACGGCTGCGCGGCGGCGTCTCGGGGAAGTGCCGTCAGTCTAGTGACCGACGCGGTGGCGGCGAGCCGGGTGTGGACGGCGCCCGGTCAGGGGCGCCTGGGGCTGTCGATGCCGCGCGGCAGCGCCCGCGGATCCCAGTCGAGCTCGGCCACCGCCGTCCGGAACGCAAACCGGTCGGTCATCCCGCCGACGTAGGTGACCGCGGCCCGGACCGCCTCGTCGGTGCCAGGGGCGGCCGCGACGACCTCGGGGATCGCGAACGGGCGGTCGGCATAGTGCTCGACCAGCGCGACCAGCACCGCGATCACCGCGGCGCCCTGCGCGACCGACTCCGGCCGGGTGTAGATCCGCTCGTAATTGAAGGCCCGCAACCCGGCGAGAGCGGCCGCCTGGTCCGGCCGCATCCCGACGATGCCAGTGCCTGCAATGCAGTCGACCAGCGCGCCGATGAACGTGCCGAGCTGCGCGCCACGCGACCGGCCGCAGACGCCAGCCACCTCCTCGGGCAGGTCCAACGGACTGACGATGCCGGCGTGCGCGGCGTCCTCGAGGTCGTGGGCGCTGTAGGCGCAGCGGTCGGCCCAACTTACGACGGCCGCCTCGGGGGTTGCCGGCACCGGCCGTGACCAGGAGTGGTTGCGGATCCCGTCGAGGGTCTGCGCACACAGGTTGAGCGGCGCGAGCACCACATCGGCCCCCCAGACCGCGTGGTCGTAACCGCCGGGCAGAAAGCTGCCGAAGGCGTCCTCGCTGGCGTGCCCACCGGGGCCGTGACCGCAGTCGTGGCCGAGCGCGATCGCCTCGGTCAACGCGACGTTGAGCCCACTCGCCCTGGCCACACTGGTGGCCACCTGAGCCACCTCCAGGGCATGGGTGAGCCGGGTCCGCTGATGGTCGGCCGGGAAGACAAACACCTGCGTCTTGCCGGCCAACCGCCGAAACGCCGGCGAGTGCAGCACCCGGTCGCGGTCCCGCTCGAAGCAGGTGCGCTCGTCGTCCGGGGCCTCCTCGCGGGCCCGCTGGCCGGCCCCGACGGCCCGCGTCGCGCCCGGCGCGAGCTGGGCGTCCTCGCGCGCCTCCCGGTCCTGCCGGCCAACCCGCGCGACCGGCGTCACCGCGGGTGCGGCAGCGCCGTGGGCCGTGACCACGTCGCCGGAACGGGTGCCGCCCATCGTCGCGGCCCAGGCGAGGGATCGATCGGTCTGCGTCATGTGACCAGTGTCGGACAGGCCTCCGACAGTTCTGAGAGGCAACCCGCCCGACAGGTCAGGGGCGTCAAGGGGGTCGTGCGGCGTCGGGAGTGCAGGCAACGCGGGCCGGACGCGGTCAGGACGTCGTCCGCCGAACGGTCGACGCGGGTCAGGAGGGCGGCTGATCCGCCGTCAGGGACAGGCGGGACGAACAGGGCTGCAGGCAGCACGGGGATGGTGCCCGTCCGGTCGGACGTGAGGGTGACTTGGACCCACGACGACAACGGCCATGGCGCTCACACCGCCCCTCGTCCGGCTCCAGGCAGGCTGGGACCGAAGCCATCAGACGTCACCGGCCATTCGACTGGGTCAGACAGCGTTGGGTCCGGCTTCGCTGCTGGCGTGGAAGATCCGGTAGTAGAGATAGGCGGCGGTCTCCCGCGCGACGTAGCGCAGCTCGACGCCGCGACTGCTGTTGGCCGGACCGCGCCGGTCCGGGCTCGTCGTCGCCTTGATGCCGAGGTCGGTGGCCATCCGGCGGGACCGCAGCGAATGCCACGGATCGGTCACCAGCACCGCGGTGTGCCAGCCCCGCCGGGCGAACTCCTCCTGCAGCGCGCGCAAACTCTGCAAGGTGTCCCGGCCGACACCGACCGCGACAGACCGGACGCCACGCTTGGCCAGGTACGCCGCACCGGTCTGCCCCTCGGTGAAGCGGTCCCCCGGTGCGCCGCCGCCCAGCACGACGACCCGGGGCGCGACCTGCGCGTCGTACAGCGTCTTGGCGTGGTCGAGGCGGGCCCGGAAGACCTCACTGGGGCGGCCGTCGAACTGCGACGCGCCCAGCACGACGATGGCGTCGCTGGGTGGCCGGTCGTCCTCGCGGGCGACCCACCAGACGCGCGCAGCCGTGCCGACCGGCACCGCGAGTACTGACAGCAGCACCGCTGCGAGCAGTCGGCGCACCGTCTTGGAGAACAGCAGCAGCAGCACCTAGCGGGTATCGCTGCCAAGCTGTTCGAGGGCGGCCCGGCCGGCCTCGAGGCGGGCCACCGGCACCCGGAACGGCGAGCAGCTGACGTAGTCCAGGCCCGAGTCGTGGAAAAAGTGCACGGAGTCGGGATCCCCACCGTGCTCGCCGCAGACGCCGACCTTGAGGTCCGGGCGGGCCGCCCGGCCCTCCTCGACAGCGATCCTGACCAGCCGGCCGACACCCTCGCGGTCGAGCGACTCGAACGGACTGACCCCGAAGATGCCGAGGTCGAGGTATCGGGAGAAGAAACTCGCTTCGACGTCGTCCCGCGAGAAGCCCCAGCCCATCTGGGTGAGATCGTTGGTGCCGAAGGAGAAGAAGTCGGCCGCGCCGGCGATCTGGCCGGCGGTCAGGGCCGCCCGGGGGATCTCGATCATCGTGCCGATCAGCGTCTCGACGTCCTGACCGGTCTCGGCAGCCACCGCTGCGACGATGCCCAGGGCCTCGTCGCGGACGATCTCGAGCTCCTGCACGCTGCCTACCAGCGGCACCATCACCTCAGGGCGCGGGTCGAGCCCCTCGGCCTTGAGCGCCGCGGCGGCCTCGGCGAGCGCCCGGACCTGCATCGCGAACAAGCCGGGGATGACCAGGCCGAGCCGGACGCCCCGCAGCCCGATCATCGGGTTGCTCTCGTGCAGGCGGCGGACGGCGTCGAGCAGGGCCCGCTTCTTGTCCTCGACCGGTTGGTCGGTGGCCTCGGCGACGGCGACCTCGACCGAGAGCTCGGTGTAGTCGGGGAGGAACTCGTGCAGCGGCGGGTCGATCAACCGGACGGTGACCGGCAAGCCGTCCATCGCCCGCAGGATGCCGCCGAAGTCCTCCCGCTGCAGCGGCAGCAGCGCGGCCAGCGCGGCCTGCTGAGCCGGCTCGTCCTCGGCGAGCACGAGGTCCTCGACGAGCTGACGGCGTTCGCCGAGGAACATGTGCTCGGTGCGGCACAGGCCGATGCCCGCTGCGCCAAAGCGCCTGGCCCGCTCGGCATCCGCGGGTGTGTCGGCATTGGCGAGTACGCCGAGCCGGCGGGTCGCGTCGGCGTGCCGGATGAGCCGGTCGACGGCAACCACGAGGTCGTCGGCGCCCTCGGCGGCCAGCGTCCCCTCGAAGTACTCGACCACCGGGCTCGGCCGGACCGGCACGGCGCCGAGGTAGACCGCGCCGCTCGTGCCGTCGATCGACAACAGCTCGCCCTCGGCCACGACGGTGCCGTCCGGGGCGGTCAGGGTGCGCTCCTCGAGGTCGATCTCGAGGTCCTCGGCGCCGCAGACGCAGGTCTTGCCCATCCCCCGGGCGACCACGGCGGCATGACTGGTCTTGCCGCCCCGGCTGGTCAGGATCCCCTGCGCGGCGATCATCCCGGACAGGTCGTCCGGGTTGGTCTCGCGGCGGACCAGCAGGACGTCCTCGCCGCGGGCCGCCCACGCCACGGCGGTGGCGCTGTCGAAGACCGCCTTGCCGACGGCCGCGCCGGGCGAGGCGCCCATGCCCTTGCCGAGCAGCACCCTGCTCGTCTCGACGTCGTCGGTCGCCCCGAACGCCGGGAACATCAGCCGGGCCAATTGCGCGCCGGTCACCCGCTCGAGCGCCTCGTCCTCGGTGATCAGGCCCTCATCGATCAGCTGCGTGGCGATCCGGAACGCCGCGCCGGCGGTCCGCTTGCCGACCCTGGTCTGCAACATCCACAGCTTGCCGCGCTCGATCGTGAACTCGATGTCGCACAGGTCGCGGTAGTGCGATTCCAGCGTCGCCATGGTGGCCATCAGCTCGACGTAGCCGGGTTTGTCGAGCTTCTCGAGGTCCTGAAGGGGCAGCGTGTTGCGGATGCCGGCGACGACGTCCTCGCCCTGGGCATTTTGCAGATAGTCGCCGTAGACGCCCTGCGCGCCGCTCCCCGGGTCGCGGGTGAACGCCACACCGGTGCCCGAGTCCATACCGAGATTGCCGAACACCATCGAGCAGACGCTGACCGCGGTGCCGAGGTCGCCGGGGATGCGCTCCTGCCGTCGGTAGAGCTTGGCCCGCTCGGTGTTCCACGACTCGAAGACGGCCCGGGTCGCCAGGTCCATCTGCACCCGCGGGTCTTGTGGGAACGCACTGCCGGTCTGCTCCTCGACGATCGCCTGGAAGCGCTTGACGATGTCCTGCAGATCAGTCTCGTCCAGATCGAGGTCCAGCCGCGTCCCCTTGGCTTTCTTGGCCTGGTCGAACACCTCGTCGAAGTGCTCGGCCGCAACGCCGAGCACTGTCTTGCCGTACATCTGGACCAGCCGCCGGTAGGAGTCCCAGGCGAACCGGGCGCTGCCGGACTGCCGGGTCAGGCCCTGCACGCTCGCGTCGTTGAGCCCGATGTTCAGGACGGTGTCCATCATCCCCGGCATCGAGAACTTGCCGCCGGACCGCACGCTCACCAGCAGCGGGTCGTCGGCGTCGCCGAGGCGCTTGCCCATCGCCTGCTCGAGCCGATCGAGGTGCTCGGTGACCTCTCGCTCGAGCTCGGCCGGCACCTCGCCGGTGGCCAGGTAGGTCGTGCACGCCTCAGTGGTGATCACGAAGCCGGGCGGCACCGGCAGCCCAAGGTTGGTCATCTCGGCCAGGTTGGCCCCCTTGCCGCCGAGCAGGTCCTTCATGTCGCGACCGCCCTCGGCGAAGTCGTAGATGTACTTCGTCACCAGGGGGCTCCTTCGGGGGCGCAGCGGGGCTGCGCAACGCTACCGGTACCGAGTGCAGCGACCCGCACAGCGGTCCGCCGGACCGCTGTGCGGACCTGTCCGCCGGAGCAGGATCCGGGGCTTCGCCGTACGTCATCCGGGGTCCCGCCGCAGGAGAGGTCCCTGGTCTCGTCGTACCGTCTCGTGTCGTGTTCTCGGCGCCTTCTTGGCCCCTCGAATCACCACACGAGTCGGAATGCGCCAGACGGGGGAGCCCCGGGTGGCGGGGATGCCAGCGCTACGGGGCAGGCGGGCGAGCGGCTACAGCGGTCCGATCTGGTCGGACAGGTAGCGCGCGACCTGGTCCAGGGCGATCCGCTCCTGGCGCATCGTGTCCCGTGAGCGCACGGTGACCGCCTGGTCGGTCAGCGTGTCGAAATCGACCGTCACGCAGTACGGCGTACCGATCTCGTCCTGCCGCCGGTAGCGCCGACCGATCGCGCCGGCGTCGTCGAAGTCGGTGGTGAACCGGGTGCGCAGGTCGGCGGCCAACGTTCGGGCGACCGGTGACAGGTCGGCGTTGCGGGACAGCGGCAGGACCGCGGCCTTGACCGGCGCGAGCCGCGGGTCGAGTTTGAGCACCACCCGCTTCTCCAGGACACCCTTGGCGTTGGGGGCCTCGTCCTCGTTGTAGGCGTCGAGCAGGAAAACCAGCGCGGACCGGTCGACGCCGACCGCGGGCTCGATGACGTACGGCGTGTAGCGCTCGCCGCTCTCCTGGTCGAAGTACGACAGGTCGGTGCCGCTGGCCTTGCTGTGCACGGTCAGGTCGTAGTCGGTGCGGTTGGCGATGCCCTCGAGCTCGCCCCACTCCGAGCCGATAAAGCCGAAGCGGTACTCGATGTCGACGGTGCGGGTCGAGTAGTGGGACAACTTCTCGGCCGGATGTTCGAACAGCCGCAGGTTGTCCGGCCGGACCCCGAGGTCGGTGAACCAGCGCATCCGCTCGGCGATCCAGTAGTCGTGCCAGGTGGCGTCCTCGCCCGGCTTGACGAAGTACTCCAGCTCCATCTGCTCGAATTCGCGGGTCCGGAAGATGAAGTTGCCCGGTGTGATCTCGTTGCGGAAACTCTTGCCGATCTGGCCGATGCCGAACGGCGGCTTCTTGCGGGCCGACTGCTGCACGTTGAGATAGTTGATGAAGATGCCCTGCGCCGTCTCGGGCCGCAGGTAGGCCAGGCCGCTGTCGTCCTCGACCGGGCCGAGGTGGGTCTTGAGCAGCCCATTGAACATCCGCGGCTCGCTGAAGGTGCCACGGTTGCCGCAGTTGGGGCAGGCCAGCTCGGCAAGTGGCTTGCCCTTGCCCTGCTCCTCGAGATGGTCTGCCCGGAAGCGCTTGTGGCACGAGCTGCACTCGGTGAGCGGATCGACAAACGTGGCGACGTGGCCGCTGGTCTCCCACACCTCGCTGGCCAGGATGACGCAGGAGTCGAGCCCCACGACGTCGTCGCGGCCCTGCACCATCGAGGTCCACCACTGCCGCTTGATGTTCTGCTTCAGCTCGACACCGAGCGGGCCGTAATCCCATGAGGACCGCAGCCCGCCGTAGATGTCGCTGCCCGGGTAGACGAACCCCCGGCGCTTGCAGAGGCTGACGATGGTGTCCATGCGGTCGCTCTTGGCTGCCACGGCGTTGGGCTCCAGTCCGGCTGGCGGTCGGCGGTTGAGCCGTCAACCTACCGGTGCGCGATGCCCCCGGAGCCGGGCCACAGTGGTCGGCAGAGGGCTCGTGCTGGTCCGGCCGCGAATCGCCCGGCGGGTCGCGGCGCGATCCAGCACAGGCTGACCGGGATTGCGACCCGCTACGCGCCGCGCTCCTGGTCGACGGGGACGTCGGGCCCGGACGCCTCGCCGATCCCGATCCGCGCCGCGTCGGCGGCCCGGCGGGTGGGCTTGCTTTCATCGTCGGCGACCAGCACCTCGAAGGCGCTGGGCTCGTCGCGACCGAGGCAGAGCAGCGGCGCGGCGTCGACCTTCACGTCGTACGCCGAGAGACTGCGACGGTAGGCACCGACGCCCTCCCACTCAGTGGTGAGCACCCAGGCGGTCGGATCGTCGGCGGCCCGGCCGATCCGGCCGCGGAGGTAGCCGGGGCGGGCGGCGAAGGCGGCGAGGGCGGCGCGGGCACGCGGGAGAAAGCCCGCCGCCTGGTCGTCGGGCACGTCGAAGCGGGTCACCACCAGCATGGATGGAAGGCTAGTGCGCATGAGTGCTCTGCGTCGTGCGGTCGAGCGCCGCAGCGGGCCGGTGCTCGTGCTGCTGTCGCACCAGCACCGGGCGGTCGTGCCGGTGCTGTCCGCGACCCTGCTGCTGCTGGGGCTGTTCCTGCGGCCGCCGGCCGGCCTGCCGTTCCTGCTGGTGTTGCTGGCCTTCATCGGCTGGCTGACCTATCTGTCGTGGCCGGTGCTCCTGCCTGGCGCCCGGGCCGTCCGGTGCGCCGTCCTCGCCCTGCTCACGATCGCCGTTGCCACACATCTGTGAGGGGCTTGCGTCCCCCGCTCCGCGGTGTCAGCGTGTCAGCACAGGAAGCGGGGCAGCATGCCGGCAGACCAGGTGGCGCGGATCAGTGCGGTGCGGAACGTCGTGATCCCGCGGCCCAGCGAGCAGGTCCTGGCTGTCGTCCGGGACATCGAGCTGCTCGAGCCGCTCGAACGCAAGGCCCGCCACGTCGAGATCCATCCGACCGGCCCGGACACCGGCTGGTACCGGATTGTCGGCAAGCTGTTCAACCTGCAGAGATGGGAGGGCGACTTCAGCTATCAGCAGCATGAGAACGGCTGGCACTCCGAGGATCTCCACCCACGAGATGACGGCTGGCGGATCAGCGGTGGGTTCCTCGTCAGCCGCGTCGACGACAACACCTGTCGGGTCACGCACTACGAGGACTACATCCTGCCGACCCGGCTGCGGCACCTTCGGCCGCTGCTGTCGAGCTATCTGCGCCGCAGTCAGATCGGTGAGATGCGCGATCTGGTCTCGCTGGTCCAACGACAGGTTGTCGCGCAGCGCTGATCCGCCGTCAGGCGAAGGGGCCGACCGCCTGCACCAGCTCGACGGCGTTGCCCGCCGGGTCGGCGGTCACCCCGCGGCGGGCGCCGTACATCTCGGGCAACGTGCGCCACGGGTGTCCGGCCCCGGTCAACGCAGCGACCAGACCGTCGAGATCGTCAACGGTCAAGGCGAAGTGCTGGTCTGGGTGCGGTGAGCCGGGACGCTCACTGACGTGCAGCTGGGTCCGGCCGTCCGGCAGGTCGAACCACGCCCCGGCCTGGTTGTTGGGCTTGGCGAGGCGCACCAGCCCGAGGAGCTCGTAGAACGGTGCGACCGCATCGCTGCGGCCGGCCCCGACGATGACGTTCACGTGGTGCAGCCTCATGATGTCCTCCTGTCCAGGTTGGGTGGAGCGCCGCCGTAGCGCCGGTTGCGGCTCGCATAGGTCTCGCAGGCCCGCCACAGCACGCGCCGGTCGACGTCGGGCCACAGCTCGGGGACGAAGACCAGCTCGGCGTACGCCGACTGCCACAGCAGGAAGTTGCTGGTGCGCTGCTCGCCGGAGGTGCGCAGGAACAGGTCGACGTCGGGCATGTCCGGCAAGTACCGGGCCAGCACCTTCTCGTCCACCCGCTCCGGGTCAAGCCGGCCGGCGGCAACGTCGCGGGCCAGATCCCTGGCTGCGTCGCCGATCTCGGCCCGCCCGCCGTAATTGATGCACATCGTCAGGGTGCAGACCGTGTTGTCGCGGGTGAGCTCCTCGGCCGCTTCGAGCTCGTTGACGACCGAGCGCCACAGCCGCGGCCGCCGACCGGCCCAGCGCACCCGGACGCCGAGCTCGTGCATCTCGTCGCGGCGGCGCCGGATGACGTCGCGGTTGAAACCCATCAGGAAGCGCACCTCCTCCGGCGAGCGCTTCCAGTTCTCGGTCGAGAACGCGTACGCCGACACCCATCCGACGCCGAGCTCGATCGCACCTTCGACGACGTCGAACAGCGAGCTCTCGCCCTGCTCGTGGCCGGCGGTGCGGGGCAGGCCGCGTTCCTTGGCCCACCGGCCGTTGCCATCCATCACGATCGCGACGTGACGAGGCACGAGGTCAGCCGGGATCGGTGGTGGGGTTGCCCCGGACGGGTGCGGCGTCGGGGCGCGGCGCACAACCGATGGCGCAGCGGCGCGGCGCTTCACGGGACGCCCGGGGACAGAGCGAGCAGGCCGACGGCGGTGGCCGCGGACTGCAGGCGGTCGTCGTAGCCGACGAAGGCGTCGAGGCCGGGGATGGCGAGGGCGGTGGCGAGGTGGATCGCGTCGAGGCTGCGCAGACCGGACGGGGGCAGGCGTCCGGCCCGGATGAGCAAGGAGCGGTCCAGATCGACCAGCCGGATCTGACCCATCAGGCGGTCCCAGGCGCTGGCCCAGAAGCTCTCCGGTGCCAGCCGTCGCGCCGCCCTCGGTACCTCGACAAGCACCAGGGAGCTGGCGACCAGTTGCCGGCCCCGGCAGCCCTGCCTGAGGGTCGAAGACTCCAGCTCAGCCGCCAGGAGCTTGACCAGCGCTGAGGAGTCCAACGCCCACGCGCTCAGAGCTCCCGCTCCTCACGCAGCTCATCCAGGAGCTGCGAAAGCGGCGGTCCGGGCGGGAACGCCAGCGGTTCGGGGAGCGGTCGCCACGGCTTGGGTGGGTCGGCCAGGCCGCGCGCGACAAGGTCGGCGAGCGGGTCGTCGGAGGCCGGCACCGGTCCGAGCACGGCAACCGGACGGCCGTGGTCGGTCACCGTGAACGTCTCGCCCGCCTGCACCCGCTGCAGGTAGACGCTCAGATTCTGGCGCGCCTCCCGCACCCCGACGTGCTCCATGACGCACAAAGTAGCACTTCAGCGGTCCACCAGCGGCAGCGATCTGAGCCCGCGCTCGAGATGCCATTGCAGGTGCGCAGCGACCAGGCCGCTGGCGTCCCGGCGGGTCCTCAGGTCACTCGCCTCGGCCGCGTCCCACTCCCCCGACAGCAGATCCGCCATCAAGGCCAGGACGAGCGGGTTGGGCGACGCCGCACCCGCCGGCCGGCACGCCGCGCAGACGACCCCACCTGCTGCGACCGAGAACGCCCGGTGCGGACCGGCGGCGCCGCAGCGGGCACAGTCCTGCAGCGCCGGGGCATAACCCGACACCGACATGGCCCGCAGCAGGAAGGCGTCCAGCACCAGAGACGGGTCACGCTCCGACAGCGCCCGCAGTGCACCGATCACGAGCAGGAACAGCCGCAGCGCGGGCTCCCGCTCCTCGGCGGTCAGCCGCTCGGCGGTCTCGAGCACGGCGGTCCCAGCGGTGTAGCGCCCGTAGTCGTGCACGAGCGTCTCGCCGTACGCCGTGAGACTGTCCGCCTGGGTGACGATGTCGAGCTCGCGGCCTTGATACAGCTGTAGGTCGACGTGGCTGAATGGCTCGACGGTGGCGCCGAACTTCGACCGGGTGCGGCGCACGCCCTTGGCGACCGCGCGGACGCGGCCGTTGCGTCGGGTCA
>JAYTOZ010000255.1:0-2808 GCA_043747515.1 Frankiales bacterium
CTGGCGAAGTGTTCGACCAGCCGGGCCACGTCTGGGTGCGGCTCGGTGGTCGCCGGCGTGGGCTCCGGGCCGCGGCGCGCAGGTCGCTTCCCGTCGCCGACGGCGCGTTCCGCAGCAACCGGTCGGGCGCCGAGGCCACTGAGCAACAACTGCGCGTACGCCGTGCCGATGGCGTCCGCATCGACGTCGGACTGCTCAGGGTTGAACCAGCGGTGGGTCCAACCGATCATGCCCAAAAGGCCGTAGGCGAGGACCGCGGCTCGGTGATCGCCACCAGGGACCCTTCTGCGATCCCCTGCACGATGATCGCCTCGGCTGCGGCCTCGTAGCGCCGGTTCACCGAGCGCATCGCTTGCGCCCACGGCCGCCGCTGCTCGGCGACGTGGGCCAGGTCTTCCTGGAGGTAGACGTAGAGGAACGGATAGTGCTCGGCGTAGGAGCACATCAACTGGGTGACCAGCCCGCGCAGCTTGTCCGGCGCCGGCTCCTGGAAGTCACGGATGCTCTCGACAGCAAGGAGGTTGGCGTGGACGACGTCGGTGACGATCTCGTCGAACAGCTCCTGCTTGCCACCGATGGAGTAGCGCAGCGACGCCCTGGGCCACCGACGGCCTCGGCGATGTCGGCCAGGCTGGTGCCGCGGTAGCCCTTGTTCCGGAACACGGTCGCGGCAGCGACGATGATCTCTGCTCGGCGCTGGTGGTAGGTCGCCCCTCGGCCACCCCGGGCAGCGTCGCGCCGGCGGCTGATGCCGCTCGTCGCGCCGTCCCGATCACCCGTCACCGCGCTGCCACGACCTTTGGCCAGACCGCCCGATCGATCAGTAATCCGACTCGTCGTACATCACGAGGCCGCGGATGTTCTTCCCGGCGTACATGTCGGCGTAGCCCTGATTGATCTCCTCCAGCTTGTAGGTCCGCGTGATGAGCTCGTCGAGCTTGAGCTGACCCTCGGTGTACAGCCGCAGCAGATTTGGGATGTCGAACCGTGGGTTGCCGCTGCCGAAGATGGCGCCCTGGATCCGCTTCTGCAACAGGGTGAGCTCGAACAGGCTGAGCTTGACGTCGATGTCGGTCATCGACCCCATGCCGGTCACGACACCGGTCCCGCCTTTGCCGACTAGGGAGAGCATCTCGGCGATGTGCTGACCCTCGATGCGCCCGACGCAGATGACCGCCTTCTCGGCCATCCGGCCCCACGTCAGCTCCGTCAGGGGTCCGATCGCCTCGGCCATGCTTGCGTAGGTGTGCGTCGCACCGAATTCCATCGCGAGCTCGCGCTTGAACTCCACCGGGTCGATGGCCACGATGTGCCGGGCCCCCGCGAGCCGCGCACCCTGCACGGCGTTCGCACCGATGCCGCCGACGCCGATGATGACGACGGTCTCGCCTGGGCGGACGTCCGCGGCATAGACCGACGAACCCCAACCGGTGGTGACACCGCAACCGACAAGCGCTGCTTTATCCAGCGGGATGTCGTCCTCGATCTTGATGGCTGACGCCTCGTGCACCGTGACGTACGGCGAGAAGGTGCCGAGCAGGCACATCGGCGAGGCATTCTGGCCCTTCACCTGGATCCGGTTGGTGCCGTCCGCGATTGCCTGTCCGGTCAACAGGGTGGCCCCCAGGTCGCAGAGGTTCTGATGGCCGGTGGCACAGGACGGGCAGCGGCCACACGACGGGATGAATCCCAGGACGACGTGGTCACCCTCCGACAGGCTCGTGACGCCCGTCCCCACCTTGGTCACGATGCCGGCGCCCTCATGGCCGCCGATGAACGGGAACGCGCCGGGCTCAACCATCGGGAAGTCTCCGACGCGGACGTGCTCATCGGAGTGACACAGCCCGGAGGCAGCCAGACGCACTTGCACCTCGCTGCTGACGGGGTCGCCGAGCTCGACCTCCTCGATCTGCCAGTCCTGGTTGGCGCCCCACAGCACTGCGGCCTTGGTTTTCACAGTCATGACTCCTTCTTGTCGGGAATGGGCAATGCGGAACGTCGGGACTAGCGCTGGATCGCCTTGGTCTCCAGGAACTCCTCGAGCCCGGCCGCACCAGCCTCGCGACCGAGACCGGACTGCTTGTAGCCACCGAACGGCGCAGCCGGGTTGAACGCCCCGCCGTTCACCTCGATCTGGCCGGCCCGCAACTGCCTGGCGACCCGCATCGCGCGCGCGTCGTCGCCGGACCAGACCGCCCCGGCCAGGCCGTACTCGGTGTCGTTGGCGATCCGGACGGCCTCCTGCTCGTCGCTGTAGGGCAGGATCGACAGCACCGGACCGAAGATCTCCTCGCGGGCGATCGTCATGTCGTTGGTGACGTTGGAGAAGACGGTTGGCGTCACGAAATAGCCGGTGGTGCGGCCGGTCTCGACGCCGCCGGTCACGAGAGTCGCCCCCTCGTCGATGCCCTTCTGGATGTAGCCGAGGACCTTCTCCTGCTGCGTGCCGTTGATCAGCGGTCCGAGCACGGTGGTTGGGGAGTCCCACTCGCCGATGGTGTAGCTGTCGGCGACCCGCTTGGCGATGGCCTCGACCTCGGCGAGCCGGGAAGCCGGCACCAGCATCCGGGTCAGGGCCGTGCAGGCTTGCCCGCAGTTGAGGTAGGCGTTGGCGATGCCGCCGGTGATGGCCTTCTCAAGGTCGGCGTCGTCCAGGATGACATTTGCCGATTTGCCGCCGAGCTCGAGGGCCACCCGCTTCACGGTGCCCGCGGCGACCTCGGCGATGCGTTTGCCGGCGCGGGTCGAACCGGTGAAGGAGATCATGTCGACGTCGCGGTGCGCCACGATCGCCTCGCCGACGACGGG
>JAYTOZ010000256.1:0-11880 GCA_043747515.1 Frankiales bacterium
CTCGAAGCGGTAGGCGCACCCGCGGAGCGTCGTGATCCGGTTCCACCTGTCGCCCGCCTCGGCGAGCTTTCGACGGACGTTGGCCAGGTGCACATTCAACGTCTTCGTCGGACCCGTCCAGGTCTCGGGCCAGACCTGATCCATCAGCTGCTCCCGGCGCACCGCCTCCCCCGCAGCGCTCAGCAGCTCGCGCTCCTTGGGCCGCAGTGCAAGCTCCACGTCACCGACCCAGGCGCGCCCGCGAGCGCTGTCGCAACCGGACCGGACCCGATCGGGCGGAACGGCTTCAGGACGAAGTCGTCCGCACCACCGTCGAGCACACGGACGGCATCGGCCACATCCGTGCGGACCGTGACGACCACGATCACGACGTCCGCAGACCGCTCACCGATCTCGCGACACACCACCAGGCCATCAGCGTCGACGACGAGGACTCGCAACGAGACCGGCTGATGAACCCACGCTAGGCAGGCGCACACGTCGTCCAGCCCACCACGTCGACGGCACACCGACGTTCGTCGACGCCAGGTCGACCTTGGGGGACTTGCGCGACCGGCCCTGCGGGCTGATCTTGAGGGTGTGACGTACGTCATCGAGCATGACGACCCGACGGTGCTGCGCTGCGGCGACGACGGGCCGCTCGTCTACGTCGCGACCGCCGTCGAAGTCGTGGGCGTGGCGCGGACGCCGGTCGGCGTGATCCTGCACCTCGACGACCTGCTGTTCCGGGCGGAGGCAATCACGGTGTTCCTTGATCCTGCGGACGCACGGCAGACCGCGCTACGCCTGCTCGAGGCCGCCGATCGCGTCCAGGACACCTCCCGCTGACCGATCGGGACGCAGCCGGCCACCAACCAAGGGTTTCTCAGAGGTTGGCTTTCTAGCGTCTGAGGGGTTCATGATGCGCCAGTACCTGAGTGCGCGTCGTCATCTCAGGCAAGGAGCGGCCTCGATGCAGCCCGACCCCTCTGCCCCCTCGGTTTCTCGCGGGGCGTGGCGCGTGCTGGGGCGCCGGTCCTGGCTGCGCGTGCTCGGCCTCGCGGCCACCGGCGCGCTCACCGCGGCACTCACCGCCTCGGTCGCGCCCGCTGCTGGGACACCGGTCCTGCCGACGCTGCCCGTCAACACCGATCTGCTCGGTGCCACCGGTGCCCTGCCCGTCGAGACTGCCCCGGACGACCCGACCGTGTTCGTGCCCACCGGCGCTGCCGCCCCGACCGTCGGCGCCGCAGTGCTAACCACAGCAGCAGCACTGCCCAATGCCGGTACGCCGATGCCGGCGGTCGGCCCTGACCTGCTCGGCATCCCCACCCGGGTGCTCGCTGCCTATCAGCGGGCCGAGTCGACCATGATCAAGGCCGGACCAAGCTGCCACGTCCGCTGGTGGATGCTTGCCGGCATCGGCCGGATCGAGGCGTCGCACGCCGAGGACGGCCGGCTCGATGCGCACGGCGTCGCCGTCCCACCGATCTTCGGCCCGGTCCTGAACGGCCAGCCAGGGATGGCTGCGGTCCGCGACACAGACGGTGGGCGCCTCGACGCCGACCCGGTCTGGGACCGCGCGGTCGGGCCGATGCAGTTCTTGCCTGGCTCCTGGCAGGTCTACGGCGCCGGCGGCAACCCGCAGAACGTCGACGACGCAGCCCTGGCCGCCGCCCGATACCTATGCGCCGGCGGCGTCGACCTGTCCGTGGCGCCGCGTCTGGCCAGCGCGATCTTCAACTACAACCACTCCGACGCCTACGTCGCCGCCGTGCTCGGTTGGGCGCACGGTTACGAGCGTGGCGTCACCGCCACCCCGGCTGCTGCGCTGGGTGCACAGCAGGTCCGCA
Source organism: Frankiales bacterium (assembly GCA_043747515.1). Taxonomy (GTDB): domain Bacteria; phylum Actinomycetota; class Actinomycetes; order Mycobacteriales; family SCTD01; genus JAYSQK01. The sequence continues at coordinate 1,833 of JAYTOZ010000256.1, forward strand.
TCACCACCTTGCGCGAGCCGTCTGCTGCCGCTGCCCTGCAGGCGTTCGCCGCCCCGGCCCGCGTCTTGCCGGCGCCGGCCCGGTCGCGCCACCCCGCGGGTGTGGCCGCACCGACGCGCAGTCCTGGTCGGACCACGCCGGCGACCCCGACGACCGGCACCGCACCAGCCGGCGGCCCGGTCACAGCCGGCACCGCACCGACCGGTGGCCCGGTCACAGCCGGCACCGCACCAGCCGGCGGCCCGGTCACAGCCGGCACCGCACCGACCGGCGGCCCGGTCACAGCCGGCACCGCACCAGCCGGCACCGCACCAGCCGGCACCGCACCAGCCGGCACCGCACCAGCCGGCGCCCCACCGTCGGTCGTCCCTGCCAGCGCACCACCGTGCCAGCCCGCACCCGCGACGCCGGTGCTGCCGGCCATCCCAGGGCCGACGGCGCCACCGGCCTCCGCCGCCCCAGCGCCGGCGGCGCCTGCGGAGCCCCCGACCGGGACACCGGTGCCCACGGCCGGTCAGTCAGGTCTGGTCACCGACCTCGGAACCATCAGCGGGATGACCTGCAGACTCGCGACGCTCACCCGGCCCGACGGCACCGTGATGACTATCGATCTGTCCCTGCTTCGCAGCGCTCCCGTCGTCGGCAACCGGGTGCAGTTCACCGGCTCGCTGAGCCCGGACGGCCTGGTCCTGCTCGCCACCACCATGACGTCGGCGCCCTGACCCCGTTGCCCCGTCGCACTCGGCAACCGCTAGGCGCCAGGGAGCCCGGCGCCTCTCACGAGGGCCGGGCTCCGTCGACTGCGCTGCTGCGAGCGCCTAGCGGGGCGTGTCGAGGCTCGTGGTCGGTGCGTCGTACGCGGCTGCGCCGGTCGGCACCGTCTGCGGCTGCGCGTAAGGGTCGGCCGGGTAGGTGCCCTGCTGGCGGCTGGCCTGCACCTGGGCCTTGACGTTCTCCTTCTCCTGCGTCGCCTTGTTCAGGGCGTCGTCCCAGCGGTGCTGCATCGGCTTGATGAGGCCACCACCGACACCGACGATCGTCACGCCCGCGATGATCGCCAGGGCGGCGAACAGCACTGCGCTCGTCACGGTCTGGGCGATGCCGACCTCGTCGAGGGCGGCCTTGACGAACAGCACCATGATCAGCGTGGCGGCGGCAATCGCAAGACCGTTGCCGTAGGAGAGCCCACCGAGCGCGCTGCTCACGAGGTTCTTCACGAAGCCGGCAAGCGCGGCGCCGATGACGACGAGGATGAGCGCCACCAGGATCTTCGGGATGAGCGCGATGAACGCCGCGAGCGGCGCCTCGAGCGATGCAATGCCCAGCACGCCGATCGCAGCCGACAACACCGGTATGAAGATCGCAAAGAAGACGATCTTTGCGACGATGTCGCTGGCGTCCATCTTGCTCTTAGCCAGCGCTCGGCTGATGCCGCCGCGCTCGACCACGCCGTCGAAGCCGACCCGCTCGAGCAGCTTTCCGACGATCTTCGAGATGATCTTGGCGATGAAGTAACCGACGATCAGGATCAGCAGGAAACCGATCAGCTTCGGGATGAACGTGGCAATGGTGCGGAAGCCGTCGGTGACGGCACCGCCGAAGTCGACGGCCGCGAGATGTTGCGTCATGAGGGTCCTCTGTCGTGGTCGGGATTGCGTCCGTCCGGGGATGCCCCTCGAACACCGAAGATCACGACCGCGTAGGTGAGAAAGCCCTTACCTCTCCTGGAGGGGCGGGGCAGGGTCGGTCGGCCTATCGTGCCGGGGTGACGACTGCCGTGCTGTGGTTCCGCCGCGATCTGCGCCTCGCCGACCACCCCGCCCTGGTCGCCGCCTCGGGCGCCGGCGACGAGGTCGTGCCGATCTTCGTCCTGGACGACGCACTGCGAGGCCCGGCCGGGGCGCCGCGGCTGGCAGTGCTGTACCGCTGTCTGCGTGAGCTCGAGCAGCGCACCGGCGGTGCGCTGCGGATCCTCACCGGCGACCCGGTCGAGGTGCTGCCCCGCGTCGTCCGCGACAGTGGCGCGAACTCGGTCCACATCAGCAGCGACCACGCGCCGTACGGCCGGACCCGTGACGAGAGCGTGGCTGCTGCGCTCACCGCCGTCGGCGTGCCGCTGGTCGCGACCGGATCGCCGTACGGCGTGACGCCCGGCCAACTGGTCAAGGCAGACGGCTCGGCGTACAAGGTCTACACGCCGTATTACCGTGCCTGGTCAGGCCGTGGCCTCCACTCGCCGGCCCGTCGACCACGCGAGATGAGTTGGAGTGAAGGCGGCCTCGCCAGCGAGGGCATACCCGAGGACCCCGAGCTCGGTGACGTGCAGCTGCCGCCGGTCGGCGAGCTGGCAGCGCGCGCCCGGTGGAAGGAGTTCCTCGGGGAGCAGGTCGCGACCTATCACGAGCGGCGCAACCTGCCTGGGGTCGACGGCACGTCGCGGCTGTCGGTCCACCTCAAGTACGGCTGTCTGCACCCGCGGACGCTCATCGCCGGGCTGCCGGCCGGCGAAGGCGGCGAGGCGTTCCGTCGGGAGATCGTGTTCCGGGACTTCTACGCCGATGTGCTGTGGCAGCAGCCGAAGTCGGCGCGGCACGAATTGCAGGCGCCGATGGCTGGGCTGGACTACGACACGGGCGTGCAGGCCGACCGGAGGTTCGACGACTGGGCCTACGGCCGGACCGGCTACCCGATCGTCGACGCCGGGATGCGCCAGCTGCTCGGCGAGGCGTGGATGCACAACCGGGTGCGGATGATCGTCGGATCGTTTCTCACCAAGGACCTGCACCTGCACTGGCGGCGCGGCGCGCGCTGGTTCATGCAGCACCTGCGCGACGGCGACCTTGCCTCCAACCAGCAGGGTTGGCAGTGGGTCGCCGGCACGGGTACCGATGCCTCGCCGTACTTCCGGGTCTTCAATCCGGTGAAGCAGGGGCGCGACTACGACCCGGTTGGCGACTACATCCGGCGCTGGATTCCCGAGCTGCGCGAGGTGACCGGCACGGCCGTGCACGAGCCGTGGAAGCTGCCGGGTGGACCGCCGGCCGGCTACCCGGCGCCCCTTGTCGACCACCCGGCCGAGCGGGCCGAGACCCTGCGCCGCTACGCCGAGCTCCGCGAACGCCGCTGAGCCCCGGTACGTCGTACCGGCTGCACCCACCCCATGCCCCGCCCCACCCCACCTCGGTGATGACCGGGCCGGCACGGTGGCGGTCAGCAGGGGTGGTTGTGGTCGAACACCGGGGCATCGCCCGCCGTCTGGTACTGCCGCAGGACAACCGCGCCGCCGGAGAACGACCCGGCCGCGTCGCAGTAGCTGTCGACCGGCCGGGTGTCGACGCTCGGGTGCTGGAACCACCAGTTCTGCAGCCCGAGGTCGGTCGGGCTGCCGGCGATGCGGGACCAGTCCAGCGGGTTGGAGTAGGCGCCGATCCGCAGGCCGGCCAGCCGCAGCCGCTCGCCGAGCCCTCTGATGACGGCGGCGTTGACGGCCTGGCCGGCCTGCCAGGCCGGGCCGCCGCTGGCGAGCCGGTCGCCTTCAACGTCGAGGAAGACGAACGGCCTGGCCGCGCCGGTCGGCAACAGCCCGATCGAGAAGGACCCGAGATGCCAACCCCAGTTGTAGCCGCAGCCGGGGTCGGCGGCGGTGGCGTTGCACGTCGCCGGCCCGGCCGCCGTCCACTGCGGATCGTCCGGTCCGGCGGCGTTGACGTTGAGATAGACCGCTCCGCGCCCGGGCAGCGAGCCGGCCCAGGCCCACTCGTCGGCAAAGCACGGGTTCGCGGTGAACGGCCGGCCGTTGTTCAGCCCGATCACTGCGAACCCGCCGGTCGTCGGGTGCGACGACGTGCCGTCGGGGCGGCATTGCGGCCAGGAGATGTCGTGTCCGTCGCCGGCCGGGCCGTACCAGCCCGACAGGTCGACCAGCAGGTGCACCGCCCCGCCGCTGTTGAACAGCCGGACCTTGCCATTCACGCCGACGGTGGCGAGCACCGCGTTGGGCAGGGCCTGTCCGGCGACGACGTTGAGGTTGCTCGTGCCGGGGACAGCGCCGTCCGTCGGCGTCGGGTAGACCCTGATGTCGGTCGTCCTGGTCGGCCCGACGGCGGTGACGTTGAGCATCACCGCGCTGCCCGGGAACGGCACCGATCCGGCGCCGGCCACGGTCACGTCCAGGGTGCCGGCCGGCCCGACGGCGGGAGTGTCGACGTCGACGATGCGCCGTGGCGCGAGCGGGTGGAACACCGCCGCGGTGGCACCGGCGACGCTCGGGGTGAACCACCCGGTGAGGTCGACCTTCAGCGCCACCCTGCCGGCGGCGTTGCGGATGCTGACCCGGCCGTCCGCCGAGGTCTTCACCACCGCCGCGGCGGCGACGGCCCGCCCCGGCGGCGGATTGAGGTTGCTGTTCGGCGGAAAGCCGACAGCCGTGGGATAGATGCGCAGGTCGGTCTGCGAGGTCGCGCCGTAGCCGGTCACGTTGAGCGCGACGGCCACCGCGCCGACTGGGGCGCAGCCGGGGCAACCCGTCACCTGCACCGGCAGCACCCCGCCCGGCCCCAGCAACGCACCCTCGACCAATCGGACCGGCGTGCTCCCGGTGTAGCCGGCTCCGGAGCCGTCCGGCGCGTCGTACCCCTGCAGGTCGGCGATGACCACGACGGTGCCGCCGGCGTTGCGGATCCGCACCCGGCCACCGTTGCCGAGCGGCACCATGACGAGGTTGGCGACGGTCGAACCGCGCACGACGTTGAGGTTGCTGACGTTGGGGACCGAGACGTTGTCGTTCGGTGTCGGGTAGACCCGTACGTCCGTCGAGCCGCTCGAGGACGTCGCCGTCACGTTGAGCACCACGGCCGTCGTGCCGGCCGGGACCGGTGGGGTGAGGTCGAGGGTCGCGCGGTCACCCACGACGGTCTGGTTCAGGATCCGGGACGGCGTCACCGGGATGTACGTCGACTGACGGGTGGTGACGCTCGCCGCCAGGGCCACCCCCAGACCGGGGCCGGGCAGGCCCAGCAGGACCAGTACAGCGGTCAGGGGCAGGACGAGCAGGCGGCGCGGCACCTTTGGACCGTACGCTCCAGATCGCCTGAACGGGGGTAGGAGTCGCCCATGCCACGTCGAGACGAGAACTGGCCCACCGCGGCCGCCTACCTGCCCACCGGCGGGGACCTCGACGCGCTGCGCGCCGCGGCCGCCGGGTGCGCCGGCTGCCCCCTGCACGAGCCGGCCACCCAGACCGTGTTCGGCCGGGGCACCGCCGCCGCCCGGCTGATGCTGGTCGGCGAGCAGCCCGGCGACTCCGAGGACACCAGGGGGGTGCCCTTCATCGGCCCCGCCGGCCAGCTGCTCGTGCAGGCGCTGGACGCGGCCGGGGTCGACCGCAGCTCGGCGTACGTCACCAATGCCGTCAAGCACTTCAAGTTCACCGTGCGGGGCAAGCGCCGGATCCACGCGACGCCCGACAGCTACGAGGTCGCGGCGTGCCGGCCGTGGCTGATGGCCGAGTTGGCCGCGGTGCAGCCTGCGCTCGTCGTGCTGCTCGGCGCGACCGCGGCCAAGACGATCTACGGGCCGTCGTTCCGGGTCACCCAGCAGCGCGGGGTGGTCATGCCCTGGCCTGACGCCGGCGGACCGCAGGCGCTTGCGACGATCCACCCGTCAGCGGTGCTGCGGGCCGACGACCGTGACGCAGCGTTGGCCGGGCTGGTGGCCGACCTGCGCGTCGCGGCCACCGCGCTCACCTCGAGCTAGTCGTGCGGGCGACGCGAGTCGTAGGCGAGCAGGCTCGGGACGATCGCCGCCACCAGCAGGGTCAGCGCGATGACGGTCAGCCCGCCCGCCAGGACCGAACCCTGCAGCCCGACCAGGGTCGCGCCACCACCTGAGCGCGCGTCGCCGAGCCGCGGCCCGCCGGCGACCACGACGATGAAGACCCCGCCGAGCCGGCCGCGCATCTCATCCGGCGCGGCGGCCTGCAGGATCGCCGTCCGGAACACCGCGGACACCATGTCGGCCGCACCCGCGCCGGCGAGCAGCAGCAGCGCGAGCCACAACCGCCCGGTCAGCCCGAAGCCGACGATGCACGCGCCCCACGCCACGATCGCCACGACGACCGCGACGCCCTGGCGGTGGATCCGGCCGAACCAGCCGCCGAACAGCGCCCCGAGCAGCCCGCCGGCGGCCAGCGCGCTGTACATCGCGCCGGCGCCGGCCTCCCCCCCGCCGTAGACCTGGTCGGCCAACGGGGCGAACAGCGCCCGCGGCAACCCGAAGATCATCGCGATGAGGTCCACCACGAAGGTGAGCAGCAGGACCCGACGGGTCAGCAGGAACACCAGCCCCTCCCGCACGCTGGCGAGCCCGGCCCGGCGACCGCCACCCGCCGGCGCCATCGAGGGCAGCGAGGCCACCGCCCAGAGCGTCGCCACGAACGACAACGCGTCGACCCCGTACGCCGCACCGAAGCCGAAGCCGCCGACGAGCAGGCCGGCCAGAAGCGGCCCGCCGGTGGTGCCGATCCCGAACTCGACCTGCCGCAGGGCGTTGCCCGCGGGCAGCAGCTCGACCGGCAACAGCCTCGGGATGAAGGCCTGGCGGGCCGGGCTGTCGATGGCGAACAGACCGGCCTGAACGGCGACAACGGCGTAGAGCAACCAGGTCTGCCGCCAGCCGGCGAGGGCCTGCACCAGCAGCAGGCTGGACAACCCGGCCTGGCAGCAGGTCGTGGCGAGCACGAGGCGCCGCCGGTCGACGGCGTCGGCCACTGCCCCGCCGTACAGACCGAAGACGATGAGCGGGACGAGCCCGGCGAGCCCGACAAGGCCGACTGCGGCGGCCGAACGGGTCTGCGCGTAGACCTGCAGCGGCACCGCGACAAGCGTGATTTGGGTGCCGATGACCGAGACGGCGTCGCCGATCAGCAGGTTGCGGAAGGCGGGCGATCGGCGCAGCGGCGTGAGGTCGAGGGTGAGCCCGGCCAGCCGGCGGCGCGGGGAGTCCTCGAGCTCCGTCACGGAGACAGTCTCTCGATTTCCCACCGCCCGGCCTCGAGGCGGTAGCGGAGCCGGTCGTGCAACCGGGACGGGCGACCCTGCCAGAACTCGACCGTCACGGGGACGACCCGCAGCCCGCCCCAGAAATCAGGCACCGGCACCGCCGAGCCGGCGAACCGCGACTCGAGCTCGGCCGTCCGCTGCTCGAGCACCTCCCGGTCGGCCAGGACCCTCGACTGGTGCGACACCCACGCGCCGATCTGCGAGCTGCGCGGCCGGGACCGGAAGTACTCGCTCGTCTGTTCGCGGCTGACCTGCTCGACCGAGCCGACCACGACGACCTGCCGCTCGAGCTCGACCCAGGGAAAGACCAGCGAGGCATGCGGGTTGGCCAGCGCCTCGCGACCCTTGCGGCTGGTCACGTTCGTGAAAACCACCAGGCCGTGCTCATCGTGCGCCTTGAGCAGCACGGTGCGGGCGCTGGGACGACCTTGGATGTCAGCCGTGGCGAGCACGACCGCGTTGGGCTCGACCAGCCCGGCCGCGGCCGCGTCGGCGAACCATCGGGCGAACTGCTCGTGCCAGGTCGGCGCCAGGTCGGCCTCCGACAGCCCGTCGCGGGAGTAGTCCCGCCGCATCCCCGCCGCATCGCTGGCCATGACGAGCAGCCTGCCGCACACCTCACGGGCAGGCACGGCAGACTGCGCCGTAGGGGCAACACCCGCCGACGCAAGGAGCGCCACACCATGGCCGACGAGACCATCTTCAAGCCCGGTCTGGAGGGCGTCGTCGCCTTCGAGTCCGAGATTGCCGAGCCCGACAAGGAGGGCAGTGCGCTGCGCTACCGCGGCGTGGACATCGAGGATCTCGTCGGCAACGTGTCCTTCGGCAATGTGTGGGGCCTGCTGGTCGACGGCAAGTTCAACCCGGGCCTGCCGCCGGCTGAGCCGTTCCCGCTCCCGGTGCACTCGGGCGACATCCGCGTCGACGTGCAGTCGGCCGTGGCGATGCTCGCGCCGGCGTGGGGCCTGCGGCAGATGCTCGATATCGACGAGTCGCAGATCCGCGACGACCTCGCCCGGGTGTCGGTCATGGCGCTGGCGTTCGTCGCCCAATCGGCGCGCGGGCTCGGCAAGCCGATGATCCCGCAGAGCGAGGTCGACAAGGCGCACACCATCGTCGAGCGCTTCATGATCCGCTGGAAGGGCGAGCCGGATCCCGCGCACGTCAAGGCCGTCGACGCCTATTTTGTCTCCGCCGCCGAGCACGGGATGAACGCCTCGACGTTCACCGCGCGGGTCATCGCCTCGACCGGGGCGGACGCCGCGGCGAGCATCTCCGGCGCCATCGGCGCGCTGTCCGGTCCATTGCACGGCGGTGCGCCGTCCCGCGTGCTCACGATGCTCGACGAGGTCGAGAAGAGTGGCGACCAGGTGAAGTACGTCAAGAACCTGCTCGACCGCGGCGACCGTCTGATGGGCTTCGGCCATCGGGTCTACCGGGCCGAGGATCCGCGCGCCCGCGTGCTGCGCCGGACTGCCAAAGAGCTCGGGTCGACCCGCTACGAGGTCGCCGAGGCCCTCGAGCAGGCGGCGGTCGCCGAGCTCGCCGAGCGCTACCCGGACCGTCCGCTGCGCACCAACGTGGAGTTCTGGTCGGCCGTCGTCCTGGACTACGCACAGGTGCCGCCGCACATGTTCACCTCGATGTTCACCTGCGCCCGCACCGCCGGCTGGTCCGCGCACATCCTGGAGCAGAAGCGACTCAACAAGCTGATCCGCCCGTCCGCGAAGTACGTCGGGCCGGGGCCGCGTCCCGTCTCCGCCGTCCCCTCGGACGTACTGCCCGTCGGCAACCAGGTCTGATGGCCGCGATCGAGATCCCAGCCGCCCTCCTGCCCCAGGACGGCCGATTCGGCGCGGGCCCGTCCAAGATCCGCGAAGCCCAGCTCGACGCCCTCGTCGCCACCGGCCGTACCTACCTCGGTACGTCGCACCGGCAGGCACCCGTCCGCGACGTCGTCGGTCGGGTGCGGTCCGGGTTGCGTGCGTTGTTTTCCCTACCCGACGGCTATGAAGTGGTTCTCGGCAACGGTGGGGCGACCGAGTTCTGGGACATCGCCACATTCGGCCTGATCAGCGATCGGTCGCAGCACTGCACGTTCGGCGAGTTCTCCAGCAAGTTCGCGCAGGCGGCGTCCGCGGCGCCGTTCCTTGGGGCACCGTCACTCGTGACGAGCTCCACCGGGACCCACCCGGTGCCCGTCGCCGAGGCGGGCATCGACCTGTATGCCCTGACCCACAACGAGACCTCGACCGGCGTGATGATGCCGATCCGGCGGATCGAGGGCGCCGACGACGGCGCGCTGGTCGCGGTGGATGCCACCTCCGGCGCCGGCGGCCTGCCGGTCGACGCCGCACAGTTCGACGTCTACTACTTCTCGCCGCAGAAGTGCTTCGCCTCCGACGGCGGGCTGTGGTTTGCACTGATGTCCCCGGCGGCGCTCGAGCGGGTCGCCGCTATCAAGGCGAGCGGCCGGTGGGTGCCGGCTTCGTACGACCTGACGATCGCGATCGACAACAGCCGACTGGACCAGACCTACAACACGCCGGCGCTTTCGACGATCCACCTGATGATGAGCCAGGTTGAATGGCTCAATGCCCAGGGCGGCCTCGACTGGGCGGTGGCCCGGACGGCCGAGTCGTCTCACCGGCTCTACACCTGGGCCGAGAAGACCCCGTACACCTCGTGTTTCGTGACCGAACCGGCCGAGCGGTCGCAGGTCATCGGCACGATCGACTTCGATGCCGCGGTCGACGCCGCCGAGGTCGCGACGGTGCTGCGCGCCCATGGCCTGGTCGACACCGAGCCCTACCGCAAGCTCGGGCGCAACCAGCTCCGCATCGCGATGTTCCCGGCCGTCGAGCCCGATGACATCGAGGCGCTCACCCGGTGCATCGAGCACGTAGTGGAGCGCCTGTCCTGACGCAGGAACCGATGCGCCAAGCGTGGGTGCCGCGCGTGTTCAACCTGGTCCTGGCGGCGTTCCTGCT
>JAYTOZ010000257.1:0-2129 GCA_043747515.1 Frankiales bacterium
TCGGACCAGGTGAACCGATTCTCGGTCATCATCTCCCGCGACGGGACGTAAGCCTCCTTGCACTTCGGGCAGAGCTTGCGCGCAAGACGTTGGGCCAGCACGCAGTCAAGGGCCGAGCCCACCAGGAAAGGCTCGATGCCCATCTCGGTCAGGCGGGTGATGGCTGATGGGGCGTCGTTGGTGTGCAGGGTCGAGAGCACGAGGTGTCCGGTGAGGGCGGCCTCGATGGCGATCTGCGCCGTCTCGTGGTCACGGATCTCACCGAGCAGCACGATGTCGGGGTCCGAGCGCAGGATGGACCGCAGCGCCGCTGCGAAGGTGAGACCGGCCTTCACGTTGGTCTGCACCTGGTTAATGCCCGGGAGGCGGTACTCCACCGGGTCCTCGACGGTGATGACGTTGACCTCGGGCTTGCTGACAATGTTCAGCGTTGCGTAGAGGGTTGTCGACTTGCCTGAGCCGGTCGGGCCGGTCACCAGAATCATGCCGTACGGCTTGGTGAAACTCCTGGAGTAGACCTCGTAGTTCTCGTCCGCGAAGCCGAGGTCTGACAGCTTGAGCATGGCGTTCGAGTTGTCCAGGATCCGCATGACGATCTTCTCGCCCCACACGGTCGGCAGGGTGGCGACGCGCAGGTCGATCTTCTTGCCGTTGGCGTTGACCGACAGCCGACCGTCCTGGGGAATGCGCCGCTCCGCAATATTGATGTCGGCCATGATCTTCAGCCGGCTCGTCACACCTGAGGTGATCGACTTGGGTGATCGCATGACCTCGTGCAGCACCCCGTCGATCCGGAACCGCACCCGCAGGTCACGCTCAGCCGGCTCGATGTGGATGTCGGAGGCCCGGTCCTGAATCGCCTGGGTGATCAGCAGGTTGACGAACTTCACGATCGGGGCGTCTTCGACGACCTCTTTGATGTTGGACAGATCGTCGTCGGTCTCTTTGCCCGCCTCCATCGCGATGGTGAGGTCGTCAAGCTCCGCATCACCGCGGTGGTAGCGGTTGATGGCCGCGAGCAGATCGGGCTTGGTCGCGACGACGGGCTTGAGGTCCATCCCGGTCAGCGAGCGGATGTCGTCGAGGGCGAAGACGTTCGCCGGATCGGCCATGGCCACCACCAGCTTGCCATCGTCGTACCCGATCGGCAGGGCCGTATGCCTGCGGCACACGACATCCGACACCCGGGTGACCGCTGAGCCGTCGACCGGGTAGTCCGAGAGGTCGACGAACGTCAGCCCGATCTGCTGGGCAAGGGCCGCAACAAGCTGTCCCTCAGTAAGAATGCCAAGATCGACCAGGACCCGGCCGAGGCTCCGGCCGAGCCGCTGCTGCTGCTCGACCGCGCCGGTGAGCTGGTCGGGAGAGACAAGCCCACCCTCGAGCAGGATGTCGCCGAGTTGCTTCACAATGCCTCCACGGCAACGTTGAGGTTGAGGCCGCCGTGCCAGGCGCCGACTGCCGAGACGAGCAGGCCGAGAAGCAGGATCGTGCACCAGATGGTGCCGGTCCGGCGGGAAGTGACCGTGCTGCGCGGACGAAGGACGCCGACCGCCAGCACGGCGGCGACAGCCGCCAGAATGAGCAGCGCCGGGTAGCTCCAGTCGAAGTCCATTCCGCTGTGGCACAGGAGAAGCAACAGCAGAACGGCTCCCCCGACCTGCGCGGCATCGCGCCGTCGCGCTGCGGCGGGCAGCCGACGCGCGGCCACCACCGCGAGCAGGACGCAGGCCCCCCAGAACGGCAGCGAGAGCAGCAACCCACCGTCCGATAGCGACTGCAGGAAACCGTTGTGGGCAAAGGCCGTGTGGACGTGGTCCCGGTTGTCGGTGACGAGCCCACTCGCGCTGCTGTAGGAGTGGAAGCCCGCGCCTGACACCGGCCAGTGCTTGAAGACCTCCCAGGCGCGACGCCAGTCCTCGAGCCGCTGGTGCCCGTTGCCGCTGAGATCCTCGTGAGCGCCCCGCACCGCCGTCGCGGCGGTCGGGGAGGTCCGGTGCGCGAAGAACGGCGGACCGGTCAGAACCACCGACACGGCACCCGTCGCCAACAGGACACCGCCCAGCCGTGCCAGCCGGCGCAACGTATCGCTACCCAACAGGCAGGCCCCGGCCAGCACAGCAGCCGAC
>JAYTOZ010000258.1:0-5184 GCA_043747515.1 Frankiales bacterium
CTCGGTACGCAGGTCAGCTTCAACACGATCAGCGGCCACCGCGACGTGGGCAACACCACCTGCCCGGGTGACGCCGCCTACAGCCAGCTGCCCCGCATCCGCACCGAGGTGCGGTCGGTGCTCGGGTCGGGCCTGGTCAATCCCGGCATCACCGCCACCGCCACGTCGTACGGCGGGACCGGGCCGACCGTGACGGCCGGTGTGCTGCAGCCGCAGCACTGGCAGCTCGAGCTTCGGCAGCGGGCCGACGGCACGCTCGTGCGGAGCTGGTCGGGTTCGACGTCGACGACGCTGGCCCAGGGGGTCGAGTTGAAGGACGGTCGCGGGGTTGTGCTGGCGCCAGGTGGCTACACCCTCGTGCTCAGCAGCGCAGCCGGCGCCGACCCGGCGCTGTCGTGGACCAGCCCGTTCGACATCGTCTCCCCGCTGCCCCCGCCGGGAGCCACCGGCAGCGGCGCGCCAGGCCTGCCGGGTGATTTCGTCGCGGTCACCCCGACCCGGCTGCTCGACACCCGATCCGGGGTGGGCCAGGGCCTGCGGAAGGTTCCCGTCGGCCCGAAGGGTCGGGTCGATCTGCAGGTCACCGGTGTCGGCGGGGTGCCGACGGGCGGGGTCACCGCGGTCGCGATCAACGTCACCGGCGTACACGCCTCCCAGCCCACCTTCCTGACGGTTTTCCCGGCCGACAGCGCCCAGGCCGGCACCTCGACGGTCAATCTGGTCACCGGCGAGACGCGCGCGTCGCTCGTGCTGCCGCGGGTCGGGCCGGACGGGCGGGTCAGCATCGCCAACGAGGCCGGCGCGCTCGATGTCCTGGCCGACATCGTCGGCTACTACCGGTCCGACACCCCAGCGAACCGCTACCACGCGATCGTGCCGCGACGGCTGCTGGACACCCGCCGATCCGGCTCCACCCGGCTCGCGCGCGAGACCGCTGTCACCGTTGCGGTCGCCGGGATCGGCGACGTACCGGCCGGGGCGACCGGCGTGACGCTGAACATCACTGCGGTGCACCCGGCCGCGGATGGGTTCCTCACCGCGTCGCCGTCGGCAGCAGCGCGGGCGACGACCTCCACGGTCAACTACGTCGCCGGGCAGGTCGTGGCCAACCGCGCGGTCACCGGTCTGGCGAACGGCAGCCTGTCGGTGTTCTCCGGGGCATCCGCCTGCGACGTGCTGGTCGACGTCGTCGGATGGTTCGGGCCGGCCGACAGCGCCGGCCAGCAATACACCGCGCTGACGCCGACCCGGGTGTTCGACACCCGCCGTGGCACCGGTGGACCGGCCGGTCCGGCGTCCACGACGGTCCTCCCGCTGGCCGGTCAGGCGGGGCTGCCCGCCGACGCCAAGGCGGTCGTCCTGACCCTCACCGGCACGGCGTCGACGGCCGAGACCTTCCTCACGGTCTGGGCCGGTGGCGTGTGGCCAGGCACCTCCGACGTCAACCTGCCCAAGGGCGCGACTGTGGCCAACCTCGCGGTGGTGCCGATGGCGGCTGACGGTTCGGTGTCGATCTACAACGCCGGTGGCTCGACCCACGTCGTCGCGGACGTGCTCGGCTACTACCGCTGAGTCAACGCGAGCGCGTGACGCCGCGGCCCGGGGGCCATACGTTCGGGGGACCACCGTCGTACGGGAAGGAGCGGGTCATGTCCAAGGACAAGCAGGGACGCGAGACCAAGAAGCCGAAGAAGGGCGCGAAAGTCGCGGCGCCGGCGCCGGTTTCCCGCCCGATCGCGCCGAGCACTCCGAAGGACTAGGCGGCAGGCTCAGCGCAGTGCCAGGCGGTACGCCGCCCGATGACCGGCGGCGCTGCGTGCCCAGGTGAAGCCATCCGCCTGGGCCCGCAGCGCGTCGGTTGCCGGGGGGAAGCTCAGCACGCCGGACAACGCCGCGGCGAAGCCTTCGGCGTCCCCGGCCGGTGCGTAGCGCACGACCTCACCGCCCACCTCGCGGAGCACCGGGAGATCGCTCGCGACGACTGGCACGCCGGCGGCAAGGGCCTCCAGCACCGGTAGCCCGAAGCCCTCGTCGAGACTTGGCAGCATCAGCGCAGCGGCGCCGGCAACGACTGACCGCAGCGCCGGGCCGTCGAGATAACCAGGGGTCACGCAGCCGGTCACGTCGACCCGCTCGCCCCAGCCGGCCGGACCGACGAGCACGAGTGGCGGCGCGTGCGGCGTGAGCCGGTGCGCGGCCAGCAGGGTGGCGACGTCCTTTCGGGGTTCCAGTGTGCCGACGAACACGATGTAGGACGTCGGCAGGCCGAGCTGGGCGCGCAGTGACGAGGTCGCTGGTTCGGCCGTGGCCCACGCCGGATCGACCCCGTGCGGCACAGGGACCACCGGCACGTCCGGGTCGTAGGCCTCGCGGACCTGGGTGGCCACGGCCTCGCTGGGGGTGATGATGACCGACGCGCGGCGCACCGATCGGGGGACCAGCGCGCGGTACCGGGCGCTGGCCGCACGCACCGTCCCCGTCAGGTGCAGATAGGCCAGGTCGTGGATCGTCACGACGCCCCGGGCGCGGGCCAGCGGGGGCAGGACGAAGTTGGTGGCGTGGAAGATGTCGCAACTGCCGCTGAGCAGCTCGACCGGGGGCCAATCCAGTCGGGCCCAGGCTTCCTGCAGCAGCCGGGCCGGCGCCGGCCGGGCGGTGACCTGTACCCCACGGGGGACCTCGAGCCCGCCCCGCCCGCGGAAGGTGAACGCGGTGGCCACGAGCTCGTCGTCACCCTTGGCCAGCGCGGCCAGCAACTGCGCGGCGTACTGCCCGATACCGGTCCGCCGGCCGAGCAGCGGCGTGGCGTCCAGGGCGACGCGCATCTCAGCCCAGCAGCTGGTGGCCGGCTGCGATCGCGTGCCACCGGTCGGCGAAGGCCTGCTCGTCGTAGTCGTGGGCGCGAGCGGTCGCCGAGGCGGCCAGCCGGGAGCGCAGGACGTCGTCGCCGGCCAGCTGCAGGGTTCGCTCCACCAGCTGGTCAGGGGTGGACCAGCGGAACCCGTCGATCCCCTCGCGGACGATCTCCTTCTGGCCAGCCCGGTCGATGACGACGGGCACACAACCGCCGGCCATCGACTCGACGGTGGTCATCCCGAAGTGCTCGCTGGACCAGGGCGCCTTCTCCTCGTCCTCGCCGTAGCCGGTCGCGGACCAAAAGACCGACGACGTGGACAGCAGGTGCTCGACCTGTGATCGCGGGGCGTTGGCGATGACCTCGACCGGCAACCCGGCGGCGGCGGCCCGGACCTCGTCGACGTACGGGCGCTGGCTCTCCTCCATGCCGCCGACGACGTACATCTTCCAGCCGTCGAGACGGCCTGCGGCGCGGCCGAAGAAGTCCACCATCTCCTTTTGTCGCTTGGCGTGGCCGAGGCCGGGGGAGAAAAAGCGGCCGACGGTAATGACGGCCTTTTCGCGCACCGGCGCAGGGGTGAGGCGCTGCACCTGGATCGGCGGGAACAGCACCTCGGCGTCAATCTTCCAGAGCTCATTGATCCAGCCCCGGGTGAAGTCGCTGTTGGCCATGACGGCGTCGTAGCTGCGCAGGAACGACAGGTCGGTCGGGTCGCGCAGTAGCCAGGGAAACCGGTAGGCGAGCACCTGCCGCGGGCCGTACGACCCGCCCTCGAAGCGCATCTTCGACACCGCGACACCTAGGGTCCGGTCGTCGCCTCCGCCGGGGGTGAAGGTGGGTGACCGGAAGTGCAGCTCGGCGCCGACCGGGGACTCGGGGAAGGCGATCCGGTGCTCGGTGAACGCCGGTGGCACGCTGATCTCCAGCAGAACCCGGCCCTCGCTGTCCTCGACCCGCAGCGGAACCGGCGCGCTCAGCCCGGGCCCGCCGACGTCGAAGCGCAGGGTGCGGGCCTCGCCCGGCGGCACGCTCAGCACGCCGGCGCCGCTGGTCCAGGTCCACTGCCGACGCCGGCCGCCCTCTGGCGGGAACCAGCCGATGCCGAAGTCGACGCCCCCGGTGTGCGCCCGCACCAGCTTGCCGAGCCGTCGGGTGGCGACCCGTCGCCAGGGGCTCAGGTCGGCGTCGAATGGCGTCGGGAAGTAGCAGAGATAGGCGTTCTTGGTGGCCCGTGGCGCCAGTCGGCTCATGTAGGAGCCGTTGACGAACAGGTCGTACTCGGCGGAGATGCCGGCGGTGAACAGGTCTCCGCGGTCGGGGACGGTCCGCAGCGCGCAGCGCGAGAGGTCGAGCCCGAGGTGGTCGGCCAGTTGGTCCTTGTCGACCTCGGTGTGGCCGAGCAGGTCGACCTCGACGCCGTCCTGTGACAGCACCGAAGCGATCATCCCGCTGTGCCGCTCGCCGCCGCCCTGGCTGTGCCAGAACCGGTTGTAAATCGCCGCTCTCATCGCGAGGTCACCAGCCACTTCTCGAGCTCAGCGCGGCTCACGACCTTCGGGGCGCGGCGCCGCTTGGCAAGCATCGAGGGGAGCAGCCGAAGCAAACTGAGCAGCACCTTCAGCCGCATCAGCGTCGGGCGTACGGCGGGCCGGCGGCGGGTCAGCCGGGCCTCGCGCAGCGCCCGCACGCCGACAGACGCGGTGGTCAGCTGGTAGCGGACGACCTCGCGAATGGCTCTCGCGGCCGAAGCATTCTTGACCAGCATCAGCAGCCGGTTGCGGTCGGTGTGGAAGACGAATCGCGGTGACCACTCGACGCTGCTGGCGGCGTGGATGTGGCGGACCACCGCGGTCGGCTCGTAGCGGATGCCCCAGCCCGCTGCGCGCAGCCGCCATGACAGGTCGGTGTCCTCGTAGTAGAGGAAGAAGTCCTCGTCGAACCAGCCGGCCGCGGCCCCGGCCGAGGTGCGGAACGCGACCGCGCAGCCGCACAGCGCGAAGACGTCGACTGGCTCGTCGTACTGCCCGGTGTCGACGTCCTGGAAGCCTCGGTCGGCGCCGTAACCGGCGGTGAACACGATCGAGCCGGCGTTGTTGACGACGTCGACGGTCGGCCCGTCGACGGTGCAGGTCGCGGTCGCCATCGCGGCGCCGATCGGCAGGACCGCCTCGCCGCCGTCCCACGACAGCCGGACCTCCTTGTCGCGCTCGGCCGCCCAGCGCACCTCGACCTCGTGCGGGCCGGGCGCGCCGTCTTGGTCAGACGACGGCAGCGGCAGCAGCAGCTCGCCGGCCGGCCGCAGCCACCACGACCGGCCGGCGCCGGCG
>JAYTOZ010000259.1:0-4180 GCA_043747515.1 Frankiales bacterium
GTGGCGGGCGCGGTGAGCGTCGCCGCCGAGTTGGCCAGATGGCGTACGTCGGGGCGCAGGCCCGCCCGTGCGGCGACCTCGAGCGCCTCGGCGAAGACCTCGGCCTGGTCGAGGTTGACCGGGTGGTCCGGCCCGCCGTCGGCGTGCGCGAAGTGACTCCAGACCCCGGCCACCCGGACGGCGCCGTCGACCTCGGCCTTGGCCGCGGCGTCGCACAGCGCCGGCCAGTCCGCGGGGGTCGCACCGGCCCGTGCCAGGCCGGTGTCGATCTTGAGGTGCAACCGCGCGGTGACCCCGGTGTCCCGGGCAGCCTGCACCGCTCTGGCCAGCGCTGCCGAGCTGGAGATCCCCAGGTCGACCTGCGCAGCCAGCGCCGGCGCCAGCTCCTCGTCCGGCGTGGTGAGCCAGGCGAGCACGGGCTGGTCGAGACCGGCCTGCCGCAGTGCGAGGGCTTCTTCAAGGAAGGCCACCCCGAGCCAGGCGGCCCCGCCCTCGACCGCGGCGCGGGCGCTTGGGATCAGCCCGTGGCCGTAGCCGTCGGCTTTGACGACCGCCATCACCTGCGCAGCGCCGGCCCGCTCGCGCAGCACGGCGACGTTGTCCCGGATCGCCTCGAGGTCGACGAGCGCCCGCGTCCTCATGGCAGCAGCCTCGCAGCCCGGGCTTCGCGGACGGCGTCCGGCCATGCCTCGAGCAGCAGTGATGCGCTGGTCGTCGCTCCCCGCGCCGACAGGGCACCGGCCCGGCCGTGCAGGTAGGCGCCGACACTGCCGGCGTCGAGCGGCCCCAAGCCCTGCGCGAGCAGCGCCCCGACGCCACCGCTGAGCACGTCACCGGACCCGGCGGTGGCGAGCACCGGGCTGCCGGTGTCGTTGACCCTGGCCGGAGCGTCCGGCCCGACGATGATGGTCGCGTCGCCCTTGAGCAGCACGTGCACGCCGAGGTCGGCGGCGAGCCGCCGCGCCGCGCCGATCCGGTCGCTGCCCACCTCGTGGCCGAAGCGCGCGAACTCGCGGTCGTGTGGCGTCAGCAGGGTCGGCGCGGTCCGCTCCCTGAGCCACCCGGGGTGCTGGGCGCAGACCGTCAGTGCGTCGGCGTCGACGAGCACCGGCATGTCCTGACCAAGGACGGCCTGCACCGCGGCGGCAGCGGCCAGGTCGGTGCCGAGCCCCGGCCCGACGACCCAGGCCTGCACCCGGCCCGCGTCGACGACGCGCGCGCCGCTCGCCTCGGTCACGACCGTCTCGGCCCAGCGGGCCCGCACCTGCCCGGCCGCGTGCGGCGCCCCGACGAAGCGCACCATCCCGGCGCCCGCCCGGACCGCCGCGCCGACCGCGAGCACGGCCGCGCCGGGGTAGCGCTGCGAGCCCGCGACGACACCGAGCACGCCCCGCGAATACTTATCGGCTGCGCCGCCGACCACCGGCAGGAGCAGGGCGACATCGACTGCCTCGAGCAACTCGACCGGGGGGATGGGCAGGGTCAGCCCGAGCTCGACCAGGTGCACCGTGCCGGCATGGGCTCGCCCCGCACCGACGACCAGGCCGGGCTTGAGGGTGCCGAAGGTGACGGTCAGCCCAGCCCGGACCGCCGTGCCCGCGACCGCGCCGGTGTCGGCGTCGACGCCGCTCGGCAGGTCGACAGCCACCACCTGCGGACCTGCGACGGCGAGCGCCGCCGCCGCCGGCCGCAGCGGCCCGTGGCCGCCGATCCCGACCAGCCCGTCGAGCACCAGGTCCGCGTGGTCGAGCGCCTGCGGCCCGTCGACCCGGCCGCCGGCCCGGCGCAGCGCCGCGAGGGCGTCCGGCACCACCTCGCCGGTGAGCACCGCCGACACCTGGGCGCCCCGGCTGGCGAGCATCGCACCGCCCCACAGCGCATCCGCCCCGTTGTTGCCCGCCCCGACCAGCAGCACGACCCGCGCGCCGTACGTCGTGCCGAGCCGCCCCGCGCAGGCCACCGCGAGCCCGGTCGCGGCGCGCTGCATCAGCGCCCCGGCGGGCAACGTCGCCAGCAGCGCCGCCTCGGCGTCCCGGACCTGCGCCACCGCATGCGCGCGCCTCATGCCTCGGCCACCACGACCGCCGTCGCGATCCCGCCGTCGTGCGACAGCGACAGATGCCAACAGGCAATCCCCTGGGCGGCGGCTTCGGCGGCGACCCCGCCGTGCACGACGATCGTCGGCCGGCCGGACGCCTCGGGGACGACCTCGGCGTCGCGCCACCGCAGGCCGCCGGGCGCGCCGAGCGCCTTGGCGACGGCCTCCTTCGCAGCAAACCTGGCGGCCAGCGACTCCATCCGCGGCTGGCTGCGCTCGGCATCGGTGAACAGCCGCCGCCCCAGTCCCGGCGTACGCGTCAAGGCGCGGGCGAAGCGCGCTACGTCGACGACGTCGACGCCGACCCCCACGATCACCTCGCTACTCGACGGTGACGCTCTTGGCGAGGTTGCGCGGCTGGTCGACGTCCAAGCCACGGACCCGGGCGACCTCAGCCGACAGCACCTGCATGGGCACGATCGTCAGCAGCGGCGCGAGCAGCGACTTGGTGTCCGGCAGCCGGACGAGGTGGTCGGCGTAGGGCACGCAGCTGTCGTCGCCGTCGGTGGCGATGACGATGGTCTTCGCGCCACGCGCGCGGACCTCCTGCACGTTGTTGATGAGCTTGGGCTGCAGGACGTGCCGGGTCGCGAGCACCACCACCGGCGTGCCCTGCTCGATCAGCGCGATCGGGCCGTGCTTGATCTCGCCGGCCGAGAAACCCTCCGCCGAGACGTAGGCGAGTTCTTTCAGTTTCAGTGCGCCCTCGAGCGCGATCGGGTAGCCCACGTGCCGGCCGAGGAACAGCACCCGCTCTTCGTGCGCGATCTCGCGGGCGATCTCCCGGACGCCTTCCATCCGCGCCAGCACCTCGACCAGCAGGTCCGGGATCTGCTCGAGGTCGGCCAGGTGGGCCCGGACCTCGTCGGTGTCGCGGGTCCGGCGCACCTGCGCGAGGTAGAGCCCGACCAGGTACATCGCAGTGATCTGCGTGATGACGGCCTTGGTCGAGGCGACCGCGACCTCCGGGCCGCCTCGCGTGTAGAGGGTGGCGTCGGCCTCGCGGGCGATCGACGAGCCGACCGTGTTGGTGACCGCCAGCACCCAGGCTTCCTGCGACCGGGCGTGCCGCACCGCCTCCAGGGTGTCGGCGGTCTCCCCCGATTGCGAGACCGCGACGACCAACGTGTTGCGGCCGATCACCGGGTCGCGGTAGCGGAACTCACTCGCCAACTCGACGTGCACGGGCAACCGGCACCACCGCTCGATCGCATACTTTCCGATCATCCCGGAGTGGTACGACGAGCCGCAGGCGATGATGACGACCTGCTTGACCGCCCGCAGATCCTCGTCCGACAGCGCAATCTCATCAAGATGCAGCAGACCCTCGGGCGAGAGCCGGCCGCCGAGGGTCGCCCGCACCGCTTCGGGCTGCTCCTCGATTTCCTTGAGCATGAAGAACTCATAGCCGCCCTTCTCGGCGGCGGCGGTGTCCCAGTCGACGTGCATCGCCTCCGGGACGACCACGGCGCCGTCGAGGTCGGTGACGGTGACGCCGGTGCGCCGCAACTCCACGACCTGGTCCTGGTCGATGACGAGCGCGTCGCGGGTGTGCGCGATGAACGCCGTGACGTCGCTGCCGAGGAAGTTCTCGCCGTCGCCGACACCGGCGACGAGCGGCAGGTTGCGGCGCGCCCCGACGACCAGGTCAGGAGTGTCGGCGTGGGTGACGACCAGGACGAACGAGCCTTCCAGGTCCCGGCAGACACTGCGGACGGCGGCAGCCAGGTCGCCTGCGCAGACCGGCAGCCGCTCCTCGAGCAGGTGCGCGACAACCTCGGTGTCGGTGTCGGACGCGCGCCGGTGCCCCCGGAGCTCCAGACCCTCGACGAGCTCTTCGAAGTTCTCGATGGTGCCGTTGTGGACGACGGCGATCCGGCCGGCGCAGTCCACCTGCGGGTGGGCGTTGCGATCGGTAGGCGGACCGTGCGTCGCCCAGCGGGTGTGACCGATACCCAGCGTGCCCGGCAACGGCCGCTCGGCCAGCACCTTGTCGAGGTTTGCGAGTTTGCCCGCCTTACGTTCGACGGCCAGCTCACCGTCGGCCGACAACACCGCGACGCCGGCCGAGTCATAGCCCCG
>JAYTOZ010000260.1:0-7414 GCA_043747515.1 Frankiales bacterium
GGTAGACCGCGATCACCTTGCCCTGCTTGCCGCGGTCGCCGCCGTTCTTCTGCGAACGACCGGAGACGACCTGGACGAGGTCACCCTTCTTGATCTTCATCTTCACGGTTCCAGCCATGGTCAGAGCACCTCCGGGGCCAGCGAGATGATCTTCATGAACTTCTTCTCGCGCAGCTCGCGGCCCACCGGGCCGAAGATGCGCGTGCCGCGGGGGTCACCGTCGGCCTTGAGGATCACTGCGGCGTTCTCGTCGAACTTGATGTAGGACCCGTCCGGCCGGCGGCGCTCCTTGACGGTGCGCACGATGACGGCCTTGACGACGTCACCGGACTTGACGTTGCCGCCGGGGATCGCGTCCTTGACGGTAGCAACGATGGTGTCACCGATCCCGGCATACCGGCGCCCCGAGCCACCGAGGACCCGGATGCACAGGATCTCCTTGGCACCGGTGTTGTCCGCGACGCGCAGTCGCGACTCCTGCTGGATCACTGCTTCTCCTGATTGTCAGATCGTGCGTACGACGTGGTGCGGGCCGTGCGCAGGACCTACTTGGCCTTCTCAAGGATCTCAACGACGCGCCACCGCTTCGTGGCTGACAGCGGGCGGGTCTCCATCAACAGAACCCGGTCCCCGACGCCGCAGGTGTTCTGCTCGTCGTGCGCTTTGAGCTTGTTGGTGCGGCGCAGCGTCTTTTTGTACAGCGGGTGCTGAACGCGGTCCTCGACGGCGACGACGACGGTCTTGTTCATCTTGTCGCTCACCACCAGTCCCTCGCGGGTCTTGCGGAAACCTCGGTCCAGCTCGCCGGCGCTCTGGCTGTCGGTCGTCTCAGTCATGCCACTCGTCTCAGTCACGCGGTCACTCCGGTGCCGCTGGTGCGCACGATGCCGAGCTCCCGCTCGCGCATCACGGTGTAGATGCGGGCGATGTCGCGCCGCACCGTCTGCAGGCGCCGGTTGTTGTCCAGTTGGCCGGTGGCCACCTGGAAGCGGAGGTTGAACAACTCCTCCTTGGCCTCCCGCAAGTTGGTGACGAGCTCCTCGTCACCGAGCTCTCGCAGGTCGTTGGTCCGGTTGTCGGCCATCAGTCACCCACCTCTCGGACGATGAAACGACACTTCATCGGCAGCTTGTGCATGGCGCGGCGCATCGCCTCCTTGGCGAGCGGCTCCGGCGGGCCGGCGAGCTCGAACAGGACACGGCCTGGCTTGATGTTGGCGACCCACCACTCCGGCGAACCCTTGCCCGAACCCATCCGGGTCTCCGCCGGCTTCTTGGTCAGCGGACGGTCCGGATAGATGTTGATCCAGACCTTGCCGCCACGCTTGATGTGGCGGGTCAACGCGATCCGGGCCGATTCGATCTGCCGGTTCGTGACGTACGCCGATTCGAGCGCCTGGATGCCGTACTCACCGAAGGCGAGCTGGGTCCCGCCCTTGGCCGCGCCACTGCGGTCCGGGTGGTGCTGCTTGCGGTGCTTGACCCTGCGGGGGATCAGCATGGTCAGACCTCCGTCTCGGGCGTCGCGGTCGCGTTGCTGGCCGGATCCGTGCCAGTCATCTCGGTGCTGGTGGCCTCGCTGACGGGAGCCTCGGTGGCCGGCGCCAAACTCGGCGTGTCGGTGTGGTCGACCAGCACTTCGCCCGTGGTCGGCGCTTCGGCGGTCGCCTCGTCGGCGCCGCCGTCCTCAGCCTGACGACCGGCATCGGTGCCGCCGGCCGTGGTGCCGGTGGAACCCGAGCGTGGACCCCGTCGGGCCGGCCGTTCGCGACGCTGCTGACGCTGCGCCGCCTCCTGTGCTTCGCGCTCGGCCCGCGACATGACCTTGTCGCCCTTGTAGATCCACACCTTGACGCCGATACGGCCGAAGGTCGTCCGGGCCTCGTAGATCCCGTAGTCGATGTCTGCGCGCAGCGTGTGCAACGGCACCCGACCCTCGCGATAGAACTCCGACCGGCTCATCTCCGCGCCGCCCAGCCGTCCGGCGCACTGCACCCGGATGCCCTTCACGCCTGGCGACTTCATCGCCGACTGCATCGCCTTGCGCATGGCCCGACGGAAGCTGACGCGACTGGAGAGTTGCTCTGCGACGCCCTGGGCGACCAGCTGCGCATCACTCTCAGGGTTTTTGACCTCGAGGATGTTGAGCTGCACCTGCTTGGCGGTGAGCTTTTCCAGGTCACCACGGATCCGGTCGGCCTCAGCGCCGCGACGGCCGATGACGATCCCGGGGCGGGCGGTGTGGATGTCCACCCGAACCCGGTCGCGGGTGCGCTCGATCTCCACCTTGGAGATGCCAGCACGCTCCATGCCCTTACTCATCATTCGCCGGATCGCCACGTCTTCCTTGACGTACTCGGCGTAGTTTTTGTCCGCATACCAGCGGGACGTCCAGTCGGTGGTGATCCCGAGCCGGAAGCCGTGTGGGTTGACTTTCTGGCCCATTAGACCGCCCCCCCGTCCATGACAACGATGCTCCGCATCAGCGGGCCCCGCCCTTCGTCTTCGTGGTGCCGGCGCCGACCTCGTCGAGGACGGACTGCACGACCACCGTGATGTGGCTGGTGCGCTTGCGGATGCGGTAGGCGCGGCCCTGTGCCCGGGGCCGGAACCGCTTGAGGGTCGGGCCCTCGTCGACGTAGGCCTGAGCGACGAAAAGGTCCCGCCGGTTGAGGTGCTTGTTGTGCTCGGCGTTGGCCACCGCACTGGCGAGCACCTTGGCCACTGGCTCGGACGCGGCGTGCACGTCGAAGCGCAGGATGTCCAGGGCCGAGTCGACCGGCATGCCTCGGACGAGGTCCACCACCCGTCGGCACTTCATCGGCGTCATCCGGATGTACTTGGCCTGGGCGAGCGCGGCGTTGGCCGGCAGGTGGCGGGTCTTGTTCTCAGCCACGTCGTGCCCTCCGGTCATCCTTGACGTGCCCCCGGAAGGTGCGGGTGGGCGCGAATTCGCCGAGCTTGTGCCCGACCATCGCCTCGGTCACGAAGACGGGCACGTGCTTTCGCCCGTCGTGCACGGCAATCGTGTGCCCGAGCATGTCCGGGATGATCGTCGAACGTCGCGACCAGGTCTTGATCACGGTTTTGGTGCCCTTGTCGTTCTGGACGTCCACCTTTTTGAGCAGGTGGTCGTCGACGAACGGGCCCTTCTTCAGACTGCGCGGCACGGCTGTCTACCCCTAGCGCTTCTTGTTGGTCTTGCGGCGGCGGACGATGAGCGCATCGCTCGGCTTGCGGCGGCGGGTGCGGCCTTCAGGCTTGCCGGCCGGGTTGACGGGGTGGCGACCACCGGAGGTCTTGCCCTCACCGCCACCGTGCGGATGATCAACCGGGTTCATGGCGACCCCGCGGACCGACGGTCGCTTGCCCTTCCAGCGCATCCGGCCGGCCTTACCCCAGTTGATGTTGGACTGCTCGGCATTGCCCACCTCGCCGACGGTCGCGCGGCAGCGGAGGTCGACGTTGCGGATCTCACCCGACGGCATCCGGAGCTGGGCGTATGGCCCGTCCTTGGCGACGAGCTGGACGCTCGTGCCGGCGGATCGGGCGATCTTCGCGCCGCCACCGGGCCGCAACTCGATGTTATGCACCGTGGTGCCGGTTGGGATGTTGCGCAGCGGCAGCGCGTTGCCGACCTTGATATCGGCCGTGGGGCCGGCCTCGACGGCGTCGCCCTGCTGCAGCCCACGGGGAGCCACGATGTAGCGCTTCTCACCGTCGGCGTAGTGCAGCAGCGCGATTCGCGCGGTGCGGTTGGGGTCGTACTCGATGTGCGCGACCTTGGCCGGCACGCCGTCCTTGTCGTGCCGACGGAAGTCGATCAGCCGGTAGGCGCGCTTGTGACCGCCCCCCTGGTGCCGGGTGGTGATCCGCCCGTGCGCGTTGCGGCCGCCCTTACTGTGCAGGGGACGGACGAGCGACTTCTCCGGCGTGTCGCGGGTGATCTCGGCGAAGTCGGCGACGGAGGAGCCTCGTCGGCCCGGCGTCGTCGGCTTGTACTTACGGATGCCCATGGTGTCTCTTCTCCAGCCTCGGGTCTCGGTCGCGCTAGGCGACCGGGCCCCCGAAGATCTCGATGCGGCCTTCGCGCAGGGTGACGATGGCGCGCTTGCTGCTGGCGCGCTGGCCGAAGCCACCCTTGGTGCGCTTGCGCTTGCCCTGACGATTCAGCGTGTTGACGTCGCTGACCTTGACGTCGAAGACCTTCTCGACAGCGATTTTAATCTGCGTCTTGTTGGCGTCCGGCGAGACCAGGAAGGTGTACTTGTTCTCCTCGAGCAGGCCGTAGCTCTTCTCCGAGATGACCGGCGCGAGCAGGATGTCGCGAGGGTCGGTCAGGTCGCTCACAGCGCGGCCTCCTCAGTGGTCGCAGGGGCAACCGACGGCACGTCGCTGTCGATCTCATGCGGGGTCAGATCGGTGGCCTGCCCCACCGCCTTGGCCGACGTACCGCGGGGCGGTCCGGCCAGGAAGGACTGCAGGGCGCCCTCGGTGAAGACCAGGTCGTCGCTGACCAGGACGTCGTAGGTGTTCAGCTGGCCGGGGGCCAGTAGGTGCACACTCTCGTGGTTACGCAGCGATTTCCAGGTCAGCAGATCGGTGCGCTCGGCGACGACCAGCACGTGTCGACGGGTGCTGATCGCGGTGAGCAGCCCGAGCGCGGACTTCGTCGAGGGCGCCTCGTTGGCCGAGAACGTCTCGACGACGTGGATCCGCTCGTGCCGAGCCCGGTCGGACAGGGCGCCACGAAGCGCCGCGGCCTTCATCTTCTTCGGGGTGCGCTGGGAGTAGTCGCGCGGCTTGGGACCGTGCACGACGCCACCGCCGACGAACTGCGGGGCCCGGGTGGATCCCTGGCGGGCCCGCCCGGTGCCCTTTTGCCGGTAGGGCTTGCGGCCACCGCCGCGGACCTCGCCCCGGGTCTTGGTCGAGTGCGTGCCCTGACGTGCCGCTGCCAACTGGGCCACAACGACCTGGTGGATCAACGGGATGTTGACCTGGACGTCGAAGACCTCGGCCGGCAGGTCGACGGTACGTCCGGTGCCGCCACTGGGATTGCGGACCTCGATCGACAGCTTGGTGATCGTCGCCGCCTCGGTGGACGTGCTCATTTGGCCACACCACCCTTCGCGAGGCCGCTCTTGACGGCGGTGCGGACGAGCACGAGACCACCGGTTGGGCCGGGGACGGCGCCCTTGATGAGCATGATCCCCTTCTCCAGGTCGACGGCGTGCAGGGTGAGGTTCATCGTCGTGGTGCGGACGTGCCCCATGCGGCCGGCCATCCGGGTGCCCTTGAAGACCCGGCCCGGGGTGGCGCAGGCGCCGATCGAGCCGGGCTTGCGGTGCGCCCGGTGGACACCGTGACCGGCGCCCAGGCCCTTGAAGTTGTGCCGCTTCATGACGCCGGCGTAGCCCTTGCCTTTGCTGGTGCCGACGACGTCGATCTTGAGCGGCTTGTCGCCGAGCTCTCCGAACAGATCGGCCGTGATCTCCTGACCGACGCTGTAGGAAGAGGCGTCGCCGGTGCGGATCTCGACGAGGTAGCGGCGCGGCGGGACGCCGGCCTTCGCGAAGTGCCCAGCCTCAGGCTTGCTCACCTTCCGGGGATCAATCGCGCCGTACGCGATCTGGACGGCAGAGTAGCCGTCCTTGTCGGGCGTCCGGATCTGGGTGACCACGCAGGGCCCGGCCTTGACGACAGTGACCGGAACGATCCGGTTGTTCGCGTCGAAGACCTGGGTCATGCCCAGCTTCTCCCCCAGGACGGCCTGGATGGTGCGGTTGGTCGGCATGTCGGCTGGCCCCTAGAGCTTGATCTCGATGTCGACGCCCGCCGGCAGGTCGAGTCGCATGAGCGAGTCGACGGTCTTCGGCGTGGGGTCGAGAATGTCGATGAGCCGTTTGTGCGTGCGCATCTCAAAGTGCTCGCGGCTGTCTTTGTACTTGTGCGGCGAGCGGATGACGCAGTAGATGTTTTTCTCGGTCGGCAGCGGCACCGGACCCGCAACCTGCGCACCGGTACGCGTCACCGTCTCGACGATCTTGCGCGCCGAGCTGTCGATGACCTCGTGGTCGTAGGCCTTGAGCCTGATGCGGATCTTCTGTCCCGCCATGATGGCTGTGTTCCTATCTGCTGGTGCCGCTGACGAACGTGGAGGAATGCGGTCGCGGTACGGCGGCCAGGTCGGGCCGGCCGCCGTACCAGCGCGTTACTTGAGGATCTTGGTGACGCGACCGGCGCCGACGGTCCGACCGCCCTCGCGGATGGCGAAGCGCAGGCCCTCTTCCATGGCGATCGGCTGGATGAGGGTCACCTTCATCTCGGTGTTGTCGCCGGGCATGACCATTTCGGTGCCCTCGGGCAGGTCGACGACGCCGGTGACGTCGGTGGTGCGGAAGTAGAACTGCGGACGGTAGTTGTTGAAGAACGGCGTGTGCCGGCCACCCTCGTCCTTGGACAAGATGTAGACGTTCGCCTCGAACTCGGTGTGCGGCGTGATCGACTTGGGCTTGCAGACGACCTGGCCGCGCTCGACCTCTTCACGCTTGATACCGCGGATGAGCAGCCCGACGTTGTCGCCGGCCATGCCAGAGTCGAGCAGCTTGCGGAACATCTCGACGCCGGTGACCGTGGTCGTCTGGACGTTCTCCTTGATGCCGACGATCTCGACCGTCTCGTTGACGTTGACCATGCCGCGCTCGATCCGGCCGGTCACGACGGTGCCGCGGCCGGTGATCGTGAAGACGTCCTCGATTGGCATCAGGAACGGCTTCTCGGTGTCGCGGACCGGCTCCGGGATGAAGGCGTCGACGGCGGCCATCAGCTCGAGCAGTTTGGCGCTCCACTCCTTGTCGCCCTCGAGTGCCTTGAGGGCGGACACGCGTACGACGGGAAGGTCGTCGCCCGGGAACTCGTAGTCGCTGAGCAGCTCTCGAACCTCGAGCTCGACGAGCTCCAGGATCTCCTCGTCGTCGACCATGTCGGCCTTGTTCAGCGCGACCACGATGTAGGGCACGCCGACCTGGCGAGCCAACAGGACGTGCTCCTTGGTCTGCGGCATCGGGCCGTCGGTGGCCGCCACGACCAGGATCGCGCCGTCCATCTGGGCCGCGCCAGTGATCATGTTCTTGATGTAGTCGGCGTGACCGGGGCAGTCGACGTGTGCATAGTGCCGGTTCTCCGTCTGGTACTCGACGTGCGCGATGGAGATCGTGATGCCACGAGCCTTCTCCTCGGGCGCCTTGTCGATCTGGTCGAAGGCCGATGCCTCGTTGAGGGTCGGGAACTCGTCGTGCAGCACCTTGGTGATGGCAGCGGTCAATGTCGTCTTGCCATGGTCGATATGACCGATGGTGCCGATGTTGACGTGCGGCTTGGTGCGCTCGAACTTGGCCTTGGCCATCTGGCCT
>JAYTOZ010000261.1:0-1534 GCA_043747515.1 Frankiales bacterium
CGCAGCACCCGCCCGATGGTTTCCGGATCGGTGACCTCGCTCAACAGGCCGCGGATGAGCACGCTCCAACCACTTCGGGACCAGTCGACGATGTCGTCCACCTCGAACGCAGCTGACGCATGCTCACGCGCCGCCGTCAGCAGAGCTGTACCCGCTGCGGTACGAAACAGCACGTCCCGCTGCTCCAGCAGGACGTTGACGGGCGCCGCGAACAGCCGATCGGCGCGCGCGTGGATGAGGCGACCCACCGGCATCGTCGCGGCCAGCGCGAGGGCCTCGTCCTCCTCAAGCACCACGAGTGCCCACGCCGGGAGCTGACCAGCCATGCGCAGCAACCTATCGGGGTGACTGCGGCGTCGAACCGACGTCGGGGTCCGGGGGGGCTGGCTCGATCCGGGCGTGCAGCACGCCTGGGACCGATCCTGCGACGGACAGTGCCAGGGCATGGTCGGGGGAGCTTCCGTCGAGGGGCCGCAGCCACGCAATACCTGCAGCGACTCGGAGCCCCCAACAGTCGCCGTCGGCCAAGGCGTCCCGCAGTCGAATCCGGAGCTCACTGAGGATCTCGGCATCAGCGCGAACGAAACTGCGCAGCAGATCCCGGCGGGCAACGATGCCGACCACCCGATCGCCTTCGACGATCGGGATGCTGCGGACGTTCGCGGACCGCATGTGCGACAGCAAATCGGCCGTATCGGTGTCGATCGGCATCGCCACGACGTCCCGTGTCATCACGTCGGCAACCGTTCGAGCGCCCCCCGGCTGCTGCGGCACCGGAGCAAGATGTGCGCGTGGGTCGGCGATCACGTCGCCCCACAGCAGGTCGAGCTCACTCACCATGCCGATGAGCGCTCCGTGCTCGAGCACCGGCGCCGCCGCGATCCGGTGGTCCAGCAGCACGAGCGCGGCCTCCTTGACGGAAAGCTCTGGACCCACGCTGATGAACGGGGTCGTCATCACCTCGGTGGCTTTCATGTTGCTCCTCGACGAGTGGCCATGACGTCTTTGCCCGACTGAGGATGGCACTGGCGAGAAGGCGGCGGCAGAGGCGAACGTCCCGATCTCCGGCGCTCCGGCAACGACCCCGGCCGGCGGACGAGGGACCTTGGCCTCTTCCGGTACGCCGCACCGTCGGCCAGGGTGAGGACATGAAGCGACTGGTAATTCTTGGTGCTGGCACTGCGGGGACGATGATGGCGAACAAGCTGCGCCCCGAGCTCGATCGTCACCATTGGCAGATCACGATCGTCGATCAGGATGATCAGCATCTCTACCAGCCTGGGCTGCTCCTGCTTCCGTTCGGGGTCTACGAGCCCGACGAGCTCGTCAAGTCCCGCAGAAACTTCCTGCCGGGCGGCGTCGACCTGGTGATGGGCGAGATCGACCGGGTGGATCCGGCAGCCGACCAGGTGTTCCTGACCGATGGCCGGCAACTGAACTACGACTACTTGGTCATCGCGACGGGCACGTCGCCGCGGCCCGCGGAGACGCCGGGCATGATCGGGTCGGAGTGGCGTACCAGCATCTTCGACTT
>JAYTOZ010000262.1:0-4232 GCA_043747515.1 Frankiales bacterium
GACGAAGGCCAGCGCCTCGTCGCCGTTGACGTGGTGGTTGCCCTTGGTCAGGGCGATGCCGGAGTCGTGCTCGAACGCGTCGTGCTGCAGGCACACGTCGACGCCGCCGAGCTTGTCGACCATGCCCTTGAAGCCGGTGAAGTCGATCGAGAGGAAATGGTCGACGCGGATGTTGGTCAGCAGCTCGATCGTGGCGACCAGCAGCTTCGCGCCGCCCTCGGCGAAGGCCGCGTTGAGCTTCTCGTGGTGCGCCTTGCGGACGATCCCGGTCTTGGGGTCGGTGAACGCCGGGATCTCCACATAGGAGTCGCGCGGGAAGCTGACCAGCTGGGCCTTGTCGCTGCCGCCGTAAAAGTGCGCCAGGATCACCGTGTCGGAGCGCTGACCGGTGACGAAAGTCGCCCCCGTGCCTTGCGTGCCCTGGCCAGCGGCCAGCCCGGCCCGGCTGTCCGAGCCGACCAGCAGGTAGTTCGTGGCGTTGCGCGGCGCCGTCGGCGGGGTCTTTGCACCGGGCAGGTGGAGTGAGCCGGCGATCCGGCTGATGTTGTTGTTGTAGTGGCCGATCGCGACGTAGCCGAGCACGGCAACGGCCAGGACGGTGACCGACAGCGAGACGGCAACCCACGACAGCATCCGCGCGGCGCGTCGGCCGGGGCTGCGTCGAGGCGGCGGGGCACCCGGTGGCAGGGTGGCCCGGTCGTCCGCCGCGGCGGCGCGGTAGCTCCGGGTGACCCGCGGCGCGCCGTCACTCGGCTTGCGGCGGGGGTCCATCTCCGCGGGCAGTCGTTGCCCGTCGTACGACGGCGGAGCACCGCCGACCGAGTCGTCGGGCGTCGTCACGGGGCTCCTCGCGTCAAGGTCGGTGTACCTCCAGGACGTATGCCAGCCGTGCGGGGTTCCACAACGGGTACTTTGCACTTGGCCAGCGAAGCTCGGCGAGCCTGTGGTGGTCGAGCGGTGGCCGGTGGACAAGACATTGCTGCTGAAGTTGCTGATTCTCGTGCTCAGCGCATAGGCGGATCCTGCTAGGCCGCTAGGTTTCTCGGCCGTCAGGTTTCTGAGGCCGCCAGCGATGGCAACTTCATGCTCGCCCGCCGAGGAGTTGCGAAGGTCCGTTCGCAGAAGGCAACGGTCAACGCATTGGTCTGGGCCCAGCAGCTGCTGGTGACTGGCGCAGACCGCGCGTATCCCACCACTGGTCGCCACATCCCTTACTGTCCCGGACTCGGCTGACACGTCGAGTCGGCTCGCCGTCCGTCGGACCAGCCTCTGCGATGCACCGTGGCGCGTGGGACGTGCCCACGGTGGCGACTCACAGGTGCTGCGTCACAGTCAAGGAATTGTGACGGCCCAGGCGGAGTGCCAACCAGCTGCACGACAGCGACCGACTGATGATCAGGCCACCCCGCCGGCAACATCTGCCAGAGGGACCGCTCCGGGAGAGGTCCTGGAGATCGGCGCCGTTGAGTTCTTCCAGGTCCTTGGACGGACGCGCCGCCGCCGGCGCCATTCGCTGAGGCGCCGCCTGCCGCTACGACCCGGCCTGTGGCGAAGGCCCCATCGAAGAGGGCCTGTTGACGAGCGCTTTGCGTAGCCCCAACTGCGCCACGGAGGACCTCCGGTTCGAGCAGCGGTCGAACTCCGCTGTCCCCTCCGAAGGTCCTCCGTGCGATCAAGTCGCTACGCCGTCAGCAAGGCGGCTGGTGATTGCGCTAGTGGTCGCCGTTGTCGCCGTGGTTCTCGTTGTTCTGGTTGTCTTCGACCGAGCCGTTATCGGCGGGGTTGAAGTCGAAGACCAGGTCGGCGGTGATGGTGTTCGGGGTCGCGCCGGCTGTTCCGACGATGAGGACCTCATCGCCGATGGCGGGGAAGACCGGCTGGCTGGGGGTGGCGCCGTTGACCACGATCTCGGCTTTGCTGGCGTCGACCGTGATCGAGGGGTTGCTGCCGTCTTCGTTGTCGGGCTGTTCCTGACCGTCCTGCTCGTCGCCTTCAGCGTCGACCGTGAGGGTCTTGGCGGTCGCGTCGGCTGCTGTGACGTGACCAGCCGCCAGGGCCGGGGCGGCGGTGAAGGTGTAGATCTTCGCGGCGGTCATCAGGTGGTCCTTGGCTTCGCCGAGTACGACGGCGTAGTCACCGACTGCAACAGCCGGCCCGACCGGCGTGAGCCCGTTCGCCGCGACCAGCGTGCCGGGGTTGCTGTCGTGCTCGGCGTGGTCGCCATCAACCTGGTCGTGGGTGGCGATGACGAACGACCCGTCGGGGTTGACGGCGGTGACCGGTCCGACCAGGGCCTCAGCGGGCAGCACGGTGCTGGTCTCGCTGGTGGTGACCAGCGTGCCAGTGGATGTGACGGTCCCGACAGCGTTGATGTCGTCACCGACTGCCAACACCGGCGCGGCCGGCGCGGTCATCTCAGCGGCCATCAACGAGACGTGCTGGCTGGCGGGGCGGGTCCGGGCGTGGCTGGTCTTGTGGGTCCTGGGCGTCAGGGTCAGGGTCACGACCTTGTTGCGGGTCGTGGTCTTGCCGACCTTGGCGACGCTGCTCAAAACCTTGACCTTGTTGCCGTGGACGGCCAGCACGACGCCATGCACCTTGAACGACCGGGTAGCGGCTGGCTTGCGCTTCGCGGCCGCGTGGTGGCCGGTGGAGGCCAAGGCGGGGGCGGCGGACGCCAAGATCATCGCGGCCGAGGTGACCACACCAATCGCGCAGTGGCGAACTGAAAGGGTCATGGGAGATCTCCTGTGCTGTGGGCGTTCGCGCTTGGGTTCTCCCAGCGCGCTCAGGACTAACATCGCTGACAGTGCGCTTATGGTTACTGTCGGCAGCAGTACTGAGCAATGTGCACCCGCAGGGGTGAACGTTGGCTCCGGTAGCAATGCGGGTGGACCGCGATGAGCCGCCGGTCAACTTAGGCAGACGGTCGGGATGGGGAGCGTGTTGAGGCGCCAGTGTTCGTCGATCGGAGCCGGTGTCCTCATCTGGGCGGCTGTGCTGCTCGGTCTGGTTGCCTGCGGCGACGGTCACAGTGATCTGACCGACGCGGCAACCCGGGTCCTGCAGCACGACGTCGATGGGGTGACCGCCGCCGCGACAGCCGGTGACGTCGGCCGTGTCCAGCAGGCGCTGCAGCAACTACGGAGAGACGTGGCCCGGCAGCAGCACGACGGTGGGCTCAGCGCGGCCCGGGCAGCCCGCATCCTGGCAGCCAGTACACGGGTCGGCTCCGATGTCAGCCGGCCGCCGTCGCCCGGCCCGACTCCAACCGCACCCCCCCCGACGGCCCCCGCGACAGAGCTGAACAACGGAGACGGTGGCGGTCGTGACAGCGGCGCCGGTCGGGGCGGAGGCGGCGACGGCGGGGAGCGGGACGGGCCAGACGCCAGGTCAATCCCCTGAAGAGTTCAATCAGTGTTGGTACGCCAAGCCGCGCCCCCGCCGCAAACAGGCCGGCCTAGCCGGGGCTAGCCCGGTCCTGGGCGCCCTCCTCTCGCTGCACCAGCAGGATCTGGCAGGCCAGACGCGCCGGCACCGGGCGCGTCCCCACTGCCTCGAGGGTTGCGCGTCCAGCTGGGCGTACTGCGCGACCATCGCGTCGTAGGGCGCACCGGAGGAGGGGTTGCTGACCTCGACGGTGACCGTGACGTCGGTCGCAGTTGACGAGGCGCACCTTGACGTCGGTGACGCCGTTTACGCACCGGCACGACACCAGCCGCGCGAGGTCCGCGTCGGTCAGGTGAGCGGCGGTGGGTAGCAGCCGGGTCGGCGGGTCGGCGGGGTTGCCGTGGGGGCGCGGCGCGAGGACCGTCCCGAGCGCGGTGAGGGGGACGAGCGAGCCGACCGCAGCGTTCCGCAGGGTGCCCAGGGTGCCCAGGGTGCCCTGGGGCTTGACTGGTGCGGTCGCCTGCACCGGGGCGCCGCGGTGGGCGCAGACGGTGGAGCCAGGGACCAGCGGGGCGGCGCAGGTGGGGCAGTTCGGGGGTCGGGTCAGGAGTCACCACTCCAGGTCTCACCGGCTGCGGTGCGAGGTGGAGGCCGACAGCGTGCTGACGCGCGGGGGTAGGGCTGGTCAGTGCAGCGCTTGGAGCAGCCGAACCTGCCGGGCGGTGAGCTCCCGAGGCCGGTGCCTTCTGTCGAGTTCTTCCCGACATTGGCCGATCGAGGGTTCTGCCCGGGGGAGCAGCCGGCCTCGCTCCACTGGGGGATCGGCGACCCGGCCGGGGACC
>JAYTOZ010000263.1:0-6019 GCA_043747515.1 Frankiales bacterium
TCACGTTGTGCGGGTTGGACAGCGATGCCCACATCGCTGAGTCGAGCCCGGTGCGGGAAGCCGACCGGTTGTTCGATGTGGTGTGGAGCGTGGATCCGCAGGTCGCCGCGGTGGCCGGGCAGGTCGTGGTGGAGGCGTTACGGCGCAGTGCCCCGGACCGCGCCGAGCAGGTGCAGCAGCGGCTCGCGCAAGCCTCGCAGCGGCCACCGACCCCGACTGAGGCGGCCCGGGCAACTGATTTGTTGCTGGCCGGGATGGTGCAGCGGCTGGAGTCGACGCGCCTGCGGGAACGTCAAGCGCTCGCTGCTGCCAGCCAGCACAAAAGCCAATTCCTGTCACGGATGAGCCACGAGCTGCGCACCCCGCTCAACGCCATCTTGGGGTTCGGGCAGCTGCTGGAGCTCGACGCGCAGGAGGCGGAAGCGCGCGAGTCGGTGGAGCAAATCCTGACCGCAGGCCGTCATCTGGTGTCGCTGGTCGATGAGATCCTGGACATCGGCCGGATCGAAGCAGGCGAGCTCCACCTCGACGTCAGGCCACTGCCTCTCGGCCCGGTCGTGCGTGGAGCACTGGCGATGCTCGCGCCCCTCATCGTTGCTCAGGGCCTCGTGGTGCGGGACGAAACCGGTGGGAACGCCCAGCTGGTCGCCGCTGATGAGATCCGGCTACGCCAGATCCTGCTCAATGTGCTGTCCAACGCGGTGAAGTACAACCGGCCCGGCGGTCACATCGTGCTCACGGTCTCCCGGACCCCCGACGCGGTGCGCCTGTCGGTGCGGGACACCGGCCCGGGTATGAGCGCCTCGGAGGTCGAGCAGCTGTTTACCCCCTTCGAACGCCTTGGCGCTGCTGGACGTGGCATCAACGGCACTGGGCTGGGATTGGTGGTCTCCCGTCAGCTCCTGCACGCCATGCACGGCCACCTGGAGGTCGACAGCCGCCTCGATGTGGGCACGACCTTCACGATCGCTCTTCCCGCAGCTGGTCACGATCATGGCTCCTGTTAGGCCCTACAGGGAAAACGCGGTGGCTCCCGGGCGTGTCACGCCCGCCCGACAGGCAGGGAGTTGGCTGAGAAACACATCGAGCACGTCGGGGTCGAAGTGCCTGCCTCGTTGCTGGCGCATGTGCTCCACGGTCCGGTCCACTGACCAGGCGTGCTTGTACGGCCGGGTGGAGGTCAGGGCGTCGTACACGTCGACCACCGCAACCAGCCGGCCGGCCAACGGGATCGTCTGCCCACTCAGCCCTCGCGGGTAGCCGCTGCCGTCCCACCGCTCGTGGTGGGTGTAGGCGATCTGCTCAGCGAGGTGCAGCAGCTCCGAGTCCCCACCGGCCAGGATGTGCGCGCCGATCGCGGCGTGTGTCTTGATGACCTCGAACTCCGCCGGAGACAACTTGCCGCGCTTGAGCAGGACCGCGTCGGGGATGGCGACCTTACCGATGTCGTGCAACGGCGCGGCTTCACCCAACAGCGCCGCGGCAGGCCGGGTCATGCCAACCGCCAGCGCGAGGCGTTCCGCGGTGGCCCCGACCCGCAGGGTGTGCTCGGCGGTGTCGTCGTCGCTGTACTCACCGACCAAGGCGAGCCGGCGAGTCAACGCACGGTGCGAGCGCTCCAGCTGCTGGGTGCGGGCCCGGACCTGTTCTTCGAGCCGATCGTTGTGCTCGCGCAGCCGCACGTGCAGCATCCGGGTCTGCAGGAGGTTCGCGACCCGAAGCGCGGTCTCCCCGACGTCGATCGGCTTGGTGAGGAAGTCATGCGCGCCCAAATGCAGAGCGCGCTGTCGCGTCCCGTGCGTGGAGTCGGCGGTGATCACCAGCCGGGGCAGCAGATCCTCCACGCCCACCACGGTCTGCAGTCGCCGTAGGACCTCCAGGCCGTCCACGCCGGGCATCTGCAGGTCCAGCAGCACCAGGTCCGGCGCAAGGTCCTGCAGATGCTGCAGGGCCCAGGCCGGGTCTGTGGTCAACGTGAGGTGCTCGTAGCCCACGCGGCGCAGCAACCGGCCCATCAAGTCCAAGTTCGGCTGCTCATCGTCGATCACCAGCAACCGCGCCTGCCGATGCACGGCAGCCACCAGCGTCGGCTCCCGGGTCAACACGGCTGTCCCACTACCGGCGCAGACCCGGTGACCCCCCGCTCACTCAGGCGCGCCACCGCCTGCGGCCTCGGGTCCGCCGTCACCGCCGCCGGGACCCGGGCGCCCGGCAACGCCCAGAGTTGTTTCACGTCGAGCTTGCCGGGCAGGCCGGGCAGGCGCAGGTCCGGCAGCCACCGACCCGGGCGCGCGCCGGACCAGACAGTTGCATCGCATGACGACTCGAGATGGCTGTCGTCAGCTGAACACCACCGCGGCTGGCCAGTGCACGCTCCATCAGCGCGACCGTGACGGGGTGAGCCTTCGCGCACAGCACCTCGAACGTGCATCAGCCTCTTCCGTATCCCCACCGACGATCGGCTTGGTCCCCCCAGGACTCGACCGCAGCCTTCGCCGGCTTGAGCGAGCGCCGTCAACGCGACGGTCCAGGCCCGGCTCGCCCCCTGCAGGTTGAGGCTCAGAAGGCGATGCAGGTTGGGCTTGCCCCCCGCCTCGGGTGTCTGAGGTGCAACTGGGGCAGACTCGTCGCAGCCGCGGCCCGCAGTGCGTGCGCACGGATGACGTGACGTGAGGAGGGGTTGGTAGTGCTGGGCCTACCTGCCGAGGTGGACCGTGTGCTGAACCAGTTTTTGTGCTGTGAGGTCGCCACGGTGGGGCGAGACGGGACGCCCCTGACGTGGCCCGCGGTCCCGCTTTACTTACCGGAGCGCGGGAAGATCCTGCTGACGACGACCATCGGCTTCCCGGTCAAGGCATTGAATGTCGAACGTGAACCACGGGTGTCGCTGCTGTACTCCGACCCGACCGGCAGCGACCTGCTCGACGCACCCGCGGTCCTCATCCAGGGCAGCGCTGTGGTCGCCGACGGCGTGCGGACGTGGGGGACGGACCTCGCCGCGCATTGGCAGCGAGTCAACGCCGTGCAGCCGGCGAGCCGGCAATTCAGCCGCACCCCTGCGGTGCGATGGTTCATGGACTGGTATTACATGCGCCTGCTCATCTACGTGACCCCAGTGCGGTTGGTGTGGTGGCCGCACCACGACACAACCGTCGCACCCACACAGGAGCGGCTGGCCGGTGTGGACTGACTTGATCAAGGCGATGGCAGGTTTTCCGGACGCAGTCCTGACCGGGGTAGACGCCCAAGGCTTCCCGTCGAGCGTGCGCTGCCGACCCCAACCCGACCCTGCCATTCGCGCCCTGCACATCGACCGGGCGCCCGGAGTAGCGCTCCTGGACGGCCCTGCGTCGCTGTTGTGCCACAGCCACGACCGGAACCTATGGCGGCTGCGGTCGCTCCTCGTCCGCGGGCAACTGACCACGACAGAAACGACTTGGGTGTTCCATCCAACGGCGCTGGTGCCGGGGACGGGCCTGGCAGGTCCTGTCGGGGATGCGCGGAGCTTCATCGCCGCCCGCCAGCGCGCCGGAAGATATCTGGCCCGCCGGGGCCTGACTCGCCCGAAGGTGCCATGGCAACTCATCCGGGACACCGCCCGACGCGGTACAAGCACAAACTGAACGTCGTCCACAGCGCCAGAAAGTGCTGGGCCGGTCTGGGCGGCGCGGCCCGCGAGTTCAGTTCATAATGCGGACGCCGAAACATGACTATGACCGGAGCACACGACGATGCCGGACCCGCTCGACGCTGCCGGGCACGGCCGCTGCCTCCCCTCGCACGTCCTGCGGCTGCCTTGACCGACCCAGTTGTCGGGCCGGCCGACCCAGCTGACATGCAAAGCGCATTCGACAACGCCCCCATCGCCATGGCCGTCGTCACCCCGCTGGGCGTCATCACCACCTGCAACCCTGCCCTGGGCCTACTGATAGGTAGAGACCCGCGGTCGATGCTCGGCGCGACCCTTTTCGACGTCACCCACCCCGATGACCGGCCCGACGCATACCGAAAGTGCGCGCTGATGCGGGCCGGGGCCACCCAGATATTGCGCCACGAATGCCGATTCCTGCGGGCCGACGAGACGGTCATCTGGGTGCTGGTCAGCACCTCTCGGGTACCTGAGGTCTCCAAGTGTCCAGCCCACCTGATCATGCATATCGAGGACATCACCGCCCGTAAGGCACTTGAGGCCGAACTGACCCGTCGGGCGCTGCACGACCCTTTGACCGGGCTGCCCAATCGAGCACTGCTCCTTGACCGAATCGCCCACGCCCTGGCACGCAGCCGACGCAGCTCACGCCCGACCTGCCTGTTCTTCCTGGATTTCAACGGCTTCAAGCACGTCAACGACACCCACGGCCACGCCGCCGGCGACCTGGTCCTGCAGCAATTCGCCCAGCGACTGACCGCGCTGCTACGCCCCGGGGACAGCGCCGCCCGGTTGGGTGGCGATGAGTTCACCGTGCTCTGTGAAGACCTCGAACCGTCCGAGGCCGAGTTCGTTGCACAGCGACTCCGAGCCGCTGCCGCCGACCCGTTCACCGTCCATGGTCACCAGGTACAGCTCACGGCCGCAGTCGGGATCAGCACCTCCATCCAGCAGTCAGACACCACCGACCCGGCGACGCTGTTGCAGCGCGCCGACCAGCACATGTACCGAGCCAAACGAGGCCGCCTGAGCTGACGACCTGCGGTCCTTGAACTCTGCGCCAATTGGTCTGGACCTCAACGGACGGACGGTCGCGACCCGCTTGTTCCCCGTCACGCCTGGTCGCCTACGCGTGCAAGAGCTCACAACAGGACACGACTGCTCGGGCTGAACCAAGCGGCCCTCGCGCATACCGGCCGGTAAATCGCAGATCAGGAGGGTGCGGGGGCTTGAGCCGGCGGTCGGGTTCGAACCGACGACCTACCGCTTACAAGGCGGTTGCGCTACCACTGCGCCACGCCGGCAGGCGCGTATGGTGATCAGCGTAGGGGCCGCTTTGCAGGTCCGGCATGGTGATCGCGTGTGGGTCGCGGTCGGACGGGTAGGCGCCCTCTACGGCGCATGGCGCCGTGACGTTCTCGCACAGGCGTCCCGCAAACGGCCGGCGGGCCTGCCCCACCCCCCCGAGGTGGGCTCGTCGGTCCTGCTGCGTCCTGTCAGACGCGCCGGCGCCGGGCGATCTCGGCGAGGGTGACGGCGGCGGCGATCCCGGCGTTCAGCGACTCGGTCGCCCGGGTCATCGGAATCCGCACGGTCAGGTCGCAGGTCTGGGCGACGAGCCGGCCCAGGCCCTCCCCCTCGGATCCGACCACGAGCACGAGCGGGCTGGTCGCGACCTCGAGCTCGTCAAGCGACACTGCGCCGTCCGCCGCGAGCCCGACGGTGAACAGCCCAGCAGCTTGGTAGGAGGTCAGGGTGCGGGCCAGGTTGGTGCAGCGGGCCACCGGCAGCCGGGCGGCCGCGCCGGCACTGGTCCGCCAGGCACTCGCGGTCATGCCGGCGGCTCGGCGTTCGGGCAGCAGCACACCCTGGGCGCCGAACGCCGCCGCGGAGCGGACCACGGCGCCGAGGTTGCGCGGGTCGGTGACGCCGTCCAGGGCCACCAGCAGCGGGGCAGCTGCCCCGAGTGCCCTCGCCAGCAGATCGTCCGGGTGCAAGTACGTGTACGACGGCACCTGGAGGGCGAGCCCCTGGTGCAGCGCACCACCGGTCATCTTGTCCATCTGCTGGCGGGTCATCTCGATCAACGCGATGCCGGCCTTTGCGGCCACCGAGACCGCCTCGGTAACCCGCTCGTCGCTGTCCATCCCCATGGCAAGGTAGAGCGCAGTCGCGGGCACCTTGGCCCGCAGCGCCTCGACGACCGGGTTGCGACCGATCACCGTCTCGGGTGCGTCCGGTCCGGGGCGGCGTACGCCTCGAGTCCCAGCAGCCGGGGAGCCGCCCCGGGTTCCGCCCGTCGGCGCGCCCCCGCGCGACCCGCCGGCCGGCGGCCCGCCTCGGGTCCCGGCAGCCCGCGTCGGGGCGGCG
>JAYTOZ010000264.1:0-8091 GCA_043747515.1 Frankiales bacterium
TCGACCGAGACGCCGGCCCGGTCGTCCGGGTTGAAGGTCGGCGCGGTCGCCAGGGCCAGCACCTGGCCGGTCCGGACGTCCATTGTGACGACGGAGCCGTCCGTCGCGCCGGTGGCGGCCACCTCGGTGGCGAGCAGCCGCTGCGCCTCCCATTGCAGGTCACGGTCGATCGTCAACTCGACGTCGCGGCCGGCGACCGCCGGCTGCGTGCGGCCCAGACCGGTCGGGATGACCCGGCCGGCGCGGTCGACCTCAGCCGTCGCCTTGCCCTCGACACCTGCGAGCAGCCGCTGCCAGCCGAGCTCCACACCTGCTGCGCCCTTGCCGTCGATGTCGGTGAAGCCGACCACGTTGGCGGCGAGCTGGCCGGCCGGGTGCAGCCGGCGGGACTCCGCGAGCGTGCCGATGCCGGGCAGGTCGAGCGCCTGTACCTGCTTGGCGAGGGCCGGCTCCAGCGCCCGCGCCAGGTAGACGAACCGGCGGCTGCCCGACAGCATCGTGGTCAGCGTGACCGGGTTCAGGTGCAGCACGGGGGCGAGCGCGGCCGCGATGGCGGCCGGCGTGCACGGTCGGGTAGCCCCGGTCTGACACACCGCAGCCGCGATCGTGCGCGGCTCGGCGTAGATCGCCCGGGCGTCGTCGGAGACCGCGATGACCGAGCCGTCGCGGGCGAGGATCTGGCCTCGGACGGCCGGCAGGACCGTGGTGCGCAACCGCTGCTGGGCCGCCTGGTCGGCGTACGCCGTGGCCTGCAACCCCTGCAGCTGCACGAGCCGGCCACCCAGGAGTGCGAGGACCGCCAGGACGACCACGAGGCCACCGCGCAGCCGCACGCCCGGACGACCGAGTGGCCGGGTACGCCGGGGCACCGGACGACGTGACGCAGGGCGACGTGACGCAGGGCGAGGTGGCGCGGACCGGCGCGGGGACCGGCGCGGGGGGGCCTGGGTGCGGGGGCCGCCGCTGGGGCGTGCGGCAGTGGGGCGTGCGGCAGTGGGGCGTGCGGCACTGGGGCGGGCGGCCCGCGGGGTGGGCCGTGGCGCGGCGGGACGGCGGGCGTCGGTCACCCGTGACCTGCGTGCACTGCTGGCGCCGGCGACCGACGCGCGGCGGGTCGCGCCGGTGTGGTGCCGGGTGCGGTCACGCGACGGGCGAGCTTGGGCACGGTCGGGGCGGCAGGCTTTGCCGCCACGGGCGGGGTGGGCGTGACCGGCCGGACCGGAGCCGGCACCGACCCGGGTCCGGTCACCGCCCCGAGGACGGCGCCATCGGGCAGCCGGAGAAAGACCGGCACGCCGCCGGGGACCATGCCGAGGGCCAGGGCACGGTCACTGATCGACCCGGGGGCCTGCAGGGCCCGCACCTGTTTGGCGAGCGCCTGCTCACGGTCGCCCAGCACCCGGCCCTGCTTCTGCAGGTCGTGCAACCGGAAGGCGTCCTGCGCGACCACGGTGTTGAGCAGCAGCAGGCCGAGCAACCCACCGACCAGCAGGACGACCACCGCCACCACGAACGGCGCCTTGGCCGCGCTCGACCGGCGTTGCGGGACGAGCCGCAGCGAGGCGGCCCGCAGGGCGCCCGGTGCTGCGGGCAGCGCCCTGGTCGACGTCGCGGTGCTCATGCGGCGTCCCGGACGCGTTCGGCGGCGCGCAGCCGGACCGAGGCCGCCCTCGGGTTGGCGGCCACCTCGACCTGCGTCGCCTGTTCCGAGCCGCGGACGAGCAAGCGGAGCTCGGGCTGCGACCCCGCCGGCACGAAGGGCAGGTCGACCGGGACGCCCGAGGTGGACCGAGCCACCAGCTCGCTCTTGACGATCTTGTCCTCCAGCGACTGGTAGCTCAGCACGACGATCCGGCCGCCGATCGCAAGCGCGTCGAGGGCGGCGGGGACGGCGCGCCGCAGCACGCCGAGCTC
Source organism: Frankiales bacterium (assembly GCA_043747515.1). Lineage (GTDB taxonomy): Bacteria > Actinomycetota > Actinomycetes > Mycobacteriales > SCTD01 > JAYSQK01. Next base: position 1,915 of record JAYTOZ010000264.1, read on the forward strand.
GTCATTCACCTCGATGCGCAGCGCCTGGAAGGTCCGCTTCGCGGGATGCCCACCGGTGCGGCGGGTGGCTGCCGGGATCGAGCTACGAACCAGCTCGGCCAGCCGCGCGGTGGAGGTGAGCGGTGCCACTGCCCGCTCGCGCACGATCGCGTCGGCGATCCGCGAGGCGAAGCGTTCGTCGCCGTACTGCTTGAGGATCCGCGCCAGCGCCCTGCCGTCGTAGCCGTTCACGACGTCGGCCGCGGTGATGCCGGAGGTGGGGTCCATCCGCATGTCCAGCGGCGCGTCCTGGGCGTAGGCAAAGCCGCGGTCGACCTCGTCGAGTTGCAGCGAGCTGACTCCCAGGTCGAACAGCACCCCCTGCACCCGGTCGAGTCCCAGGCCGGAAAGGACGTCCGGCAGTTCGTCGTACACCGCATGGATGAGCGTGACCCGACCGGCGTACGACGACAGCCGGGCGCCACTGCGGCGCAGCGCCTCCGGGTCGCGGTCGAGCCCGACGACGCGGGCCGGCGTGGCGGCGAGCAGGGCCTCGGCGTGGCCCCCCATGCCGAGGGTGCAGTCGACCACCACGGCGCCAGGCGTGCTGAGCGCCGGGGCGAGCAACCCGACGCAACGCTCGAGCAGCACCGGTAGGTGCGCCGGGTCCGGCAGGTCGGGCATCTCAGCCCAGCAACGCGAGCGCGGTCTGCGCGACGGCTGCCACAGCCACGGTGACGGTGAGGGACAGCCCGAGCAGCAGCACGCTGTCCCGCAGCTCGGCGCCGACGCTCTGCTGCGACGCGGCGGGGAGCCGGGCCGTGGTTGGGGTAACGCTTTCCATCTCGACCCTCTGTCCGGTGTCGCCGCCGGCTCGCGGCCCGGTGACGTCTGGTGCTGACTGGTGGTGCTGGCGAGCTCCGTGCTCCCAGGTCCCCGCCCGCTCCCCCGCCTGGCACCGGGGAAGGTGTGCCAGGTGGCGGAGCGGTCGGAGACCTCGGCGCACGGGCGCCCGCTGTCAGGACCCGATCAGGTGCGGCTCCTCGTCCTGGTCGGCGAAGGCCGCCTCCTGCGCGAGTTCGTGGGCGGTCCAGGTTGCGGCGTCCCACACCTCAAGGTGGGTGTTGACGCCGATGACCGAGCAGTCCCTGGTCAGCCCTGCGTAGGTCCGCAGCGCCGGCGGGACGGTGATCCGCCCCTGGGTGTCGGGGATCTGGTCGAAGGCCCTGGCGAACAGGACCCGGTTGAACTCCCGAGTGGCCTTCGTCGTCGACGCAGCCTGTTCGAGCTCCGCGGCCCGGGCCTCGAAGTCGGCTTGCCGGAACACGAACAGGCAGCGCTCCTGACCCTTGGCCACCACCACACCTCCCGCCAATTCGCTGCGAAACCTGGCCGGCAAGATAAACCGTCCTTTTTCATCTAATTTCAGGCTGTACGTGCCGAGGAACACGGCCCGCCCCTCCTTGAGGGAACCCGACGCCCCTTCTCACTCCACATTACCCCACTTCCCTCCCCGGTCAACGACATCTGTGCTGTTCCTGGTCATTGGTCGCCACAGACCGCCCCGAATGATCGGTCCAGCCGCCGTGCGCCTCGTCCCACCGCCCCGAGACCCGATCGCCAGTTCCCAGGGACGTGGCCCTTTGCTGTAGGTATGCCGGTTTTGCATATGTCGTACGGGGGAGTTGTCGTGGAGCCCGCCGCGCCGCACCCCGAGACGTCGTACGGGGGCGGTGGGGCTCGGCGGCGGGCCAGACCCGACCGGGTCGTTATGGCGAGCGCCAGGCGACCGGCGAGTTGGTCGGGAGGCGGCGCCGGGAGCGGCCGGGGGAGCCCACCGCGACGCTGGACGTCAGAGCAGGAGGTGTCTCGGACAGGGGGTGCTGCGGGCGACTGCGGGTGTCAGACTCCAGGGGCACGCCCCGACGTCCAGGAGGACCGCCAGGTGGTACGCCGCCAGCTCACCGACATGGCGCCAGCCGGCCTGGACGATCTACAGGAGTCGGCGAGGCGGATCACCGACAACATCGAGCAGGTCATCGAGGGCAAGCCTGATGTCGTCCGCCTCGCCCTGGTGGTCCTGCTCGCCGAGGGCCACTTGCTGATCGAGGACGTCCCGGGTGTCGGCAAGACGATGCTGGCCAAGGCACTCGCGCGCTCGATCGACTGCTCGGTGCGGCGGATCCAGTTCACCCCCGATCTGCTGCCGTCCGACGTGACCGGCGTCAGCGTCTACGACCAGACCACCCGCGAGTTCGAGTTCAAACCGGGGGCGGTCTTTGCCAACCTCGTCGTCGGCGACGAGATCAATCGCGCCTCGCCGAAGACCCAGTCCGCGCTGCTCGAGGCGATGGAGGAGCGGCAGGTCACCGTCGACGGGACGACCTACGTCCTCGAAGCCCCGTTCATGGTCATCGCGACGCAGAACCCGATCGAGATGGAGGGCACCTACCCGCTGCCCGAGGCGCAGCGCGACCGGTTCACCGCGCGGGTGTCGATGGGTTACCCGTCGGCGCAGGCTGAGCTCGACATGCTCGACACGCACGGCGGCCCGGCGGCGCTGGACGATCTCGAACCGGTTGCCGATGCGGTCGAGGTGCGCAAGCTCATCGACGTCGTGCGGGGCATCCACGTCTCGGACGAGGTGAAGCGCTACGTCGTCGACCTGGCCACCGCGACCCGCCAGGCACCCGAATTGCGGCTCGGCGCCTCCCCCCGGGCGTCGCTGCAACTGCTGCGGGCCTCGCGCGCGTACGCCGGGCTGCAGGGACGCGACTACGTCCGGCCGGACGACGTGCAGGATCTCGCTGGCGCGGTCCTGGCCCACCGCCTGCTGCCGACCGCGGAGGCGCAGGTGTCGCGGCGGACGCCCGACGCTGTCGTCGGCGACCTGGTCGCCCGCCTACCACTGCCCGACGCGGCTGCCTCCCGGCGGCGGTGACCGGCGTGCGGGCGGCGTTCGCCGGGCTGACGACTCGGGGCCGGTGCCTGTTCTCGGCGGGCCTCGCACTCGTCGTCTGTGCCGTTCTGCTGGGCCAGCGGGACCTGTTGCGGGCCGCGATGTTTCTGATCGCGCTGCCGATCGCGGCTGTCGTCATCGTGGCCCGGACGCGATACCGGCTGGCCTGCTCGCGGTTGCTCGACCCGCCGCGGGTCGAGGCGGGCCGGCCGTCGACGGTGCGGCTGCGCCTGGACAACGTGTCCCGGCTGCCCAGCGGGGTGCTGCTGATGGAAGACGCGCTGCCCTACGTCCTGGGCGGCCGACCCCGGTTCGTGCTCGACCGGGTCGAGCCCAAAGGCGTGCGCGAGGTCACCTACCCGGTCCGGGCCGAGGTGCGCGGGCGCTACCGCGTCGGCCCGCTGTCGGTGCGCCTCACCGATCCGTTCGGGCTCTGCGAGCTGACCCGGTCGTTCGCGAGCACCGACGAGCTCGTCGTCACGCCGGTCATCAGCGCACTGCCGTCGGTGCGGCTCGATGGCGACTGGGCCGGCGGCGGGGCCAGCGTGGCCCGCTCGGTCGCGGTCTCGGGCAGCGACGACGCCGCCACCAGGGAGTACCGGCACGGCGACGACCTGCGCAAGGTGCACTGGCGCTCGACGGCACGGGTGGGCGAGCTGATGGTGCGCCGGGAGGAGCAGCCGTTCCAGAGCCGGGCCACCCTGCTGCTCGACAGCCGCGCCCACGCGCATCGCGGTGACGGCCCCGGCTCGTCATTCGAGTGGGCGGTCAGCGCGGTCGCCAGCATCGGGGTGTCGCTGGCCCGCAGCGGTTTCGCCCTACGGGTGGTCGGTGACGGTGGCTTGGACCTGGTGCCGGGGGGACTGCCGGTGACCGAGGGGGTTCTGCTCGACGCCCTCGCCGGCGCGCAGCCCAGCGCTGCGAACAGCCTCGAACCGGCGGTTGAGCGGCTGCGCCGTGGCGGGGTCCACGGAGTCCTCGTCGCGGTCCTCGGCCTGCTCCGCCCCGACGACGCCGAGCGGCTCGCCCGGCTCCGGAACGGGGCGGGCACCTGCGTCGCCGTCCTGATCGACAGCCCGACGTGGGCCGCGGGCATCCGGTCCATGTCCGGCAGCGGGTCCGCCGATCCTCTCGATCCGTACGCCGCGTCGGTGCATCTGCTGACCGCTGCCGGCTGGCGGGTGTTGCGGGTCAGCCACGGCGCGACGCTCGCCTCGGTCTGGCCACTCGCGGCTGGCCGGGCGTCGTTGCCCCGACCGGCCAACGGGCCCCTGGGCGTCAGCCGGGGCACGGGCGTCGGCGGGGCACGGGCGTGAGTACCCGGGAACGGCTCACCCTCGCGGCCGGCCTGGCTGTTGCCCTGACGAGCTCGGCGTTCACGCCGGTCTTCGAAGACCTCGGCTGGGCGCCGAGGGTGCTCGGCGCCGTTCTCGTGGTGGCCCTGACCGGGCTCGCGGCCCGCCGCCTGGACCTCCCAACGGCGCTGCAGCCGGCCCTCGGCCTGGCCGCGCTCGGCTACTACCTGTGCGCCGCGTTCGTTGGCGGCACGCTCCGCCTCGGCCTCGTCCCGGGCGGCGCCAGCGTGCATGCCCTGCAGCAGCTGGTCCACGCGGGGCGCCTGGACGTGAGCCGGTTCGGGCCGCCGGTGCCGACCCACGCCGGGATGGTCCTGCTGTGCGCTGCCGGCGTCGGCGCGGTGGCACTGGTCGTGGATCTGCTTGCGGTCGTGCTGTCCAGGGCGGCCGTCGCCGGGCTACCGCTGCTGCTGCTGTTCGCGATCCCGTCGGGGTTGGTGCCGGGTGGCCTCGGCTGGCTGCCGTTCTCGCTCGGGGCCGCGGGTTGGCTCGGCGTGTTGCTTGTCGAGGGCGGCGATCGCGTGGGTCGGTGGGGCGCCCCGCTGGCGGCCGCGCTACCCACCACCCGGTCGGTGCTCGACGACGACACCAGCCTGGGCCGGGTGGGCCGGCGGATCGGCGCCGCCGCGCTGTCCCTCGCGGTCGTCGTCCCCGCGCTGCTCCCCGGGCTCGACGCCCGACTGCTCGGCGGCGGCAGCGGTGCGGGCCCGGGCACCGGCGGCGGCTCGCGGACCGCCACGACGTACAACCCGATCACCCGGCTGCACGCCGAGCTGGCGCTGCCCAAACCCCGCCAGCTGCTCGCCTACACCAGCGACGACCCGCAGCCGGACTATCTGCGGATGACCACCCTCGACACCTACGACGGGCAGGGCTGGTCGGCGTCCAAGCTCGAGGCGGACCGGCAACAGGCCAAGGTCGGGGTCGGGATCCCGGCCGGTGTCGGCGACAACCAGGACGCCGCGCACCGCGACGTGACGATGCGCATCGCGATCGACACCCTGGACGTCCGTTGGCTGCCGGTTCCATTCGGCCCGCGCGGGATCAAGGTCAATGGCAGCTGGCTGTGGGACCGGGAGAGCGAAACGGCTTTCTCCGCCACCCGCAGCACCCGCGGCCTGAAGGCCTACACCGTGCGGGCGAGCCGCGTCCTGCCGGCCCGCACCGCGCTGAGCACAGCCGTCGACATCGACAGCGCGGTGGTCCGTCGCTACGGCGGCTCGCTCGAGGTGGTCCCCTGGGTCCAGACGCTGACCAACTCGTTGATCCGCGGGGCGATTTCACCGTATGACCGGGCGCTCGCGATCCAGCGCTACTTCCGCACCGCGGCCAACGGGTTCCGCTACGACCTCACCAGCAGCGGACCGACCCGGGACGACCCCGACCTGCTGTCGTCGTTCCTGCACGGCAAGCGCGGCTTCTGCGAGCAGTACGCCACGGCGATGGCGGTCCTGCTCCGCCAGGCCGGCGTGCCCTCTCGGGTCGCGGTCGGCTTCACCCCTGGGACCAAACTCCCTGGCCGCAACGTCTATGAGGTGACGACCAGCGACGCCCACGCCTGGCCGGAAGCCTGGTTCTCCGGGCTGGGCTGGATCCGTTTCGAGCCGACCCCCTCTCTCGCCCGGACCGTCGTGCCGGACTACTCGTTGCTTCCCACCGATGCTGGCGGCCAGGTGACGCCGCTGCCCCCGACCGGTCAGACTCCCGGCGCCACCAGCGCCCAGAACGGCAAGTCCCCGGGCAAGCTGCTGGGCAACGGTGCCGACGCCCTTGGTGGCGGCGCGGCGGCGGGTTCGGGGTCCCGAGGCAGCCTGGGTGTGCCGACCCCGGTGCTGCTGATCGCGCTCATCGCGCTGCTGGCGGCGCTGCCCGCCCTCGCCCATG
>JAYTOZ010000265.1:0-1848 GCA_043747515.1 Frankiales bacterium
TAACTACAACCGCTCGTGCTCCCGCAGCTCTCGCACACGTAGCAGCTGCCCGCCGGCCGCATCTTGACCCCGCAGGTCATGCACAGCGGGGCGTCAGCGACCGCCCCCTGCTGAGCTTGAAGGAGCTCCATCGACGAGCCGATGTGCGCCGGCGTGGCAACCGGCATCGACTGTGCCAGTCCTTCGACGTCGATCTCATCGACGGGACCTGCCGCCCCGTAGCCAGCCACCGCCGCGGACCGTTCCTCAGCGGTGAAGATGCCGAGCTCGCTGCGCTTGTCGTAACGCAGGTAGTCCAGCGCGAGCCGGCGGAACAGGTAGTCCATGATCGACTGGGCGATCCGGATGTCGGCGTCATCGGTCATGCCGGCCGGATCGAACCGCATGTTGGTGAACTTCGAGACGAATGCTTCCAGCGGCACGCCGTACTGCAGGCCGATCGAGATCGACACCGAGAACGCGTCCATCACCCCGGCCAGCGTCGAGCCTTGCTTGCTCATCTTGATGAAGACTTCGCCGAGCGTGCCGTCGTCGTACTGCCCCGCGGTCATGTACCCCTCGGCGCCGGCAACGGAAAACGACACGGTCTGCGACGAGCGCTTTTTCGGCAGGCGCTTGCGGGTCGGGACAGCCACCACAGCGGCGTCCACCTCGGCCGCCGACTCAGAACCCTTCTTGTCCTGCAGCGGCTGGCCGACCTTGGAGTTGTTGCGGTAGATGGCCAGGGCCTTGAGACCGAGCTTCCAGCCCTCGAAGTAGACCTCTTCGACGTCGGCAACAGTTGCCTCAGCCGGCAGGTTCACTGTCTTGGACAGCGCACCCGAGACGAAGGGCTGGATCGAGGCCATCAGCTTGACGTGCCCCATCGGGGAGATCGAGCGCTCCCCCATCGCGCAGTCGAAGACGCTGTAATGCTCGAGCTTGAGGCCCGGCGCGTCGACGACGTGACCCTTCTCGGCAATGTGCTCGACGATCGCCTCGACCGACTCCTCCTGATAGCCCATGGAGCGCAACGCCCGGGGCACCGTCCCGTTGACGATCTGCATGGAGGCGCCCCCGACCAGCTTCTTGAACTTCACCAGCGCGAGATCAGGCTCCAGGCCGGTGGTGTCGCAGTCCATCATCAAACCGATGGTGTTGTGGCTGACGAAGCCCGCCGCGACGTAGGTGACGTTGTCGGGGACCGACAGGTCATAGGTCGGCTGCACACCGCCGTCCTCGTTGGCCGCGATGACCTCGAAGATGTAGTCCAGGGCGTGCCCGAGTCGCGCGTCGCGGGTCTCGCGGTAGAGCCCTTCCGCGGTCGAGCGGGGCACTCCACCCGCGGGGCGCAGGTCCTGCAGCAGCTCGTTGCGCAGCGCGTGCCCCACCGGGGCAAGCTCTTCCCAGACCGAGCTGGGGAGCAGGACCAGGTCACGGTTGCCGGTATGCGTCGCCTCGGTGGCAACGAGCCGGGCCTTGCGCTCGGACAGGAAGCCGACGGCCTCGCCGTACAGCACGGCGTGCTCGAGGTTGCGCAACCGCACCTGGAAGGTCGGGCCGCCGAAGCCGCTGACGGTCTCGCGCACTGTGCTCGGAAGCGCCAGGGTGAGGAGCAGCACCTGGACGTCGGAGGCGAACGAGCGCGACGATGTCGTCACCGACGGCACCCCTGACGCGACTGTCCCGTCGGCCTCGAACAATCCACGCAGGAACGCCGCGTAGACGGCTTTGCTGTTGGTCTCGCGGAGAGCGGCTGGAACGTGCGGACGCCAGCCCTTGCCGCTGTGGTCCTCGGTCGACAACTGCTTGGCGAAACCGGCAGCCTTCCACCAACGGCCCAGCCGGATGCTGGAAAGCATCACCTCC
>JAYTOZ010000266.1:0-3184 GCA_043747515.1 Frankiales bacterium
ATCGGGCGCGGCGCACGGTCCGCACCGGCAACGGCATCGGCATGGTGGTCCGGCTCGCGACCAGTGACCTGCCGCGCTACCCCGCCGCGACCGAACAGACCTACCGGGCGATGCAGCTGCTCGCCCCGAGCCGGCAGTTCCTGCGCAAGGCGCACGGGGAGTTCAATGCCGGCCTGCCGCCGGAGCGGCCGGCGGCGCTGGCGATGACCTTCAGCGCCTTCGACGACACCATCGCACCACCCGGCAAGCACAACATCACCGTCTGGGGGCAGTGGCATCCCTACCAGCTGTCCAACGGCGAGACCTGGGACGCCATCGCCGAGCGCGAGGGCAGCAAGCTCGTCGCGGCCGTCGACCGGGTCGCGCCGGGCTTCGCCGCGAGCGTCGAGCAGATGCACGTGCAGACCCCGCTCGACCTCGAGCGGGAGCTGGGGCTGCGCTCGGGCCAGGTGATGCACGTCGAGATGGCCTTCGACCAGATGTTCATGTGGCGGCCGATGCCCGAGCTGGCCGGCTATCGGGTGCCCGGCATGGCCGGGCTCTACCTGTGCGGCGCATCCACCCACCCCGGTGGTGGCGTCTTCGGTGCGAGCGGTCGATCCGCTGCCCGGGTGGCCCTCGCCGACCGCAGCCCGACGCCCCTGTCCCGAGCCGTGAAGGTGATCCGACGTGGCTGAGCTCTACGAGGTGCTCGTCATCGACGGGATCGCCCGCTGGCATGCCGGCTGGACGGTTGACGACGAGACCGAGACCGATGTCCTGCTTGCCGAGCACGGCAAGGTGCTGTTGTTCGGCAGTCGCGCAGCACTCGAGCACCACGCGCAGGAGCGCGGACTCACGCTCGACGACGACCTACCCGACGAGGTCGATCTCGACCTCGGCGGCTGGCTGAGCAGCGGTACGCCCGAGCCGACCACCGCAGAGGTTTCCGAGCTCTGGCATCTGCTGTACGACGATCCGGTTGCCGGCCGGGCCCTGTCCGGCGAGGCGCTCGGCGAGGCCTACGACGACCTGGTCGAGGAGGTGCCCGGCTGGTTCGCCGCGCACGGCCCGGCCGCCCGCAGCGCCCTCGCCGACGCGGTCACCCGCCTGCGCGCGACCTTCCGCACGGTCTGAGCCGCGTGGTGTCGACGGCGCTGCCACAGCGTGGGCGCACCCTGCTGCCTGGTGCGCTGGTGCCGCTCACCTTGGCAGCGGCGACCGTCCTGCTGCAGGTCGCCTACCCGCTCGTGCACGGCCATCGGCGCGACGTCCTGACCGTCGTCACGGTCGTCTGCTTCTTTCTGGCCAGCACCAGCCACGCGCTCGTCCACCGGGGGGCGGCCTGGACCGCTGCGCTCGTGATCATCAGCGCCGGGATCGGGCTCGTCGTCGAGGCCGTCGGCACCGCGACCGGCGTGCCGTTCGGCGCCTATGACTACGCAGGCAGCCTCGGCGCAAAGATGCTCGGCGTGCCGCTCGTCATCCCGCTCGCCTGGGCGATGTTCAGCTACCCGTCGCTTCTCGTGGGGCAGCGGCTCGCCAGCAGCCCGCTCGGCGCGGCGCTCATCGGTGCCGTCGCGCTAGCGTCCTGGGACCTGTTCCTCGACCCGCAGCTGGTGGCGGCCGGCCACTGGCACTGGCACGACGTCGAGCACGCCTTACCCGGCGTACCAGGCATTCCCGTCTCGAACTATCTCGGCTGGTTGCTGGTCGCCCTCGTGATCATGACGCTGCTTCAGGCGCTGCCGCGGGTCGAGGCCGACGACCGCCAGCCCGCCGCGCTGTTTTTGTGGACCTACGTCTCCTCGGTCATCGCCAACGCCGCGTTCTTCGGCCGGCCCGCGGTCGCCCTCGTCGGTGGCGTTGGGATGGGTCTGGTGGCGGGGCCGTACGCCCGCCGGTTACGCCGATGAGGTGGCTGGCCATGGCTGTAGCCGTTCTCACCGCGCACACCGCCGTCAACGCCCGACTGCTGCGCACCCCGCGCGCCACGAGGACGGCGCTGTCGGTCAGCGTCCTGCTGCCGGTCCGCGACGAAGCCCGGCGGGTCGAGGCCTGCCTGCGCGCCCTGCTCGCCCAGCAGGGCGTCGACCTGGAGATCGTGGTGCTCGACGACGAGTCGACCGACGGCACAGCCGATGTCGTACGCCGGGTGGTGGCCGGTGACCCGCGGGTGCGGCTGCTCGTCGGGGCCCCGCTGCCACCCGGCTGGCTCGGCAAGCCGCATGCCTGCCAGCAACTCGCCGACGCGGCTGCCCCCACCAGCGAGGTGCTGGTCTTCGTCGACGCCGATGTCGTGCTGGCGCCGCACGCGGTCGCGGCAACCGCCGATCTGCTCGACAGCGCGCGCCTGAACCTGGTGTCGCCCTACCCCCGGCAGGAGGCACCTGGCTTCACCCGGTTGGTGCAGCCGCTGCTGCAGTGGTCCTTCCTGACGTTCCTGCCACTGCGGCTGGCCGAGCGCTCTCCGCGGCCCTCGCTCAGCGCCGCCAACGGCCAATTGCTCGCCGTCCGGCGGGAGGTCTACGCCCGCGCCGGCGGTCACGCGGCAGTCCGGGCCGAGGTCGTCGAGGACGTCGCCCTGCTGCGCGCGGTCAAGGCCGTCGGCGGCACCGGTGGCGTCGCCGACGGCACAGCCCTGGCCACCACCCGCATGTACGACGGGTGGGGCGAGCTCGTCGCGGGCTACACCAAATCCCTGCACACCGTCCCGGTCGCCACCTCCGCACTGCTCAGCGTCCTATACGTCGTACCGGCTGTTGCTGCACTGCGAGGCAGCCGTGCTGGGCAGTTGGCATACGCCGCCGGGGTTTTCGGCCGCGTCATCAGCGCCAGGAGGACCGGTGGCCGGCCGCTCGACGCGCTCGCCCACCCGCTGTCGGTCGCCGCCCTGGTCGCGCTGACCGCCCGGTCGCACCTGGCCCACCGGCGCGGCACCCTGACCTGGAAGGGCCGCGCCCTGTGAGCCGCGTGGTCGTCATCGGGGCCGGCGTCGGCGGTCTCGCAGCCGCTGCCAGGCTCGCCGCGGCCGGCCACGACGTCACCGTCTGCGAGGCGACGGGCACCGTCGGAGGCAAGCTCGGCACCTACGAGCGGGACGGCTTCCGGTTCGACACCGGGCCGTCACTGGTGACTCTGCCGCAGGTCTTCACCGAGCTGTTCGAGGCGACCGGCGGCTGGCCGGCGGGGCTGTCGCTGCAAC